>CAVGMK010000258.1:0-2007 GCA_963630135.1 Oscillospiraceae bacterium | reverse complement strand
GCCCTGCAGACGCTGATTCAGAACGCCTACGCGAAGGTGAACGATACTTCCACGGTGGATTCCTCCATCAAGGAGAAGACCGATTCCAGCTTCACCGCCATGACCTTCCTTTTGGCCAAAAATAAAAACACGGACGCCGTACACATCCGACTCAGCAACGAGACCGATGTGAAGACGGTCAACGCAATTCTGAATTATCCGATGATGGACCGGAATATCTTCGGCTTCTAGCAAACGGAATGACCTCAGAGAGTCGATTCGGACATCAGGCATTGAATTTCAGAGAAAATTTCCCGCTACATTCCGGCGGAAGAACCCCTGCCGCACTCCCCGGCCGGACACGGCCAGACGGTGCGGCATTGTTATAAAATAATTTCAAGAATGCCCGGAACTATGGTATAATTGAATATCTTTATGGGAGGATGCACGAACATGCAAAATGACAAAGATCAACGGACTGACAAAGAGCTCGAAGTCGAAGAATATCTTTCTCAGTTCGATTCGGAGGAAATCCTGCAGGATGATGATAATGACATCACATCTTTTCTCATGGAAGATCCGGATACCGTAAATACTGCCGATAAGGCGGACCTCGTAGCGTCTTCGTCTCATGATGAGGACTTGACGTCCCGGAAATCTTCCAAGGATAACGATAAGTCCCTTCTTTTCGAAGATGTAACGCCAATTGAAATCGAGCCGAACCTGGAATTTGAATTCCTTTCTTCGGATGATTTCGCCAATCCGGCATCGGATGGGAAGTCCGGTGACAGCACATCCGGCGCATCGCCGGAAGGAATTGAGCTAATTGGTTCGGATGGTTCTTCTGCTAATAGCGATACGCTGGGACTGGAGGATCTCTATGCCGGATATACCGGCGGAGCCGACTTGGACAGCGAGGCGGCCAAGCAGGGCGCGGCTTTTGCGGACGCGATGATGAATGCATCGACGGAAGCTTCGAATGCACCGGATGCAGACGCCGCCGAATCCGTTAGCCAGATGGAATCAGATGCGAAGTCGGACGAGCCGGCAGAGAAGAAGTCTCTTTTTGGCCGGTTCCGGAAGAAGAAGGACGAACCTTCCGCGGACGATTCGATTGTCCACCAGGAGAATAATACAGCCTCCCCTGCTTCAACAGGAGCGGATGGGATAACGCCTGCCGGCAGTGAACCGGTTACTTTCGGGCTGGATGGCCACGCGGAAGACGATTCGCTTCTTACCGAGCTAGCGGAAATCATCTCGGAGGATCTGACAAAGACGGCGGAACCAACTGAACCGATGAATCCGAAGGAGGCGAAGGCGGCGAAGAAAGCCGCGAAAGCAGCAGCCAAGGCGGCCAAGAAAGATAAGAAGAATTCAGAGTCGGATAAGGCCCTGAATAAGACCCGCTGGAGACGCATTCGGGACAGCCTCTCCTTCTTCGTGACGAATCCGGATTACGATCCTTCTAAGGGAGATATTATTGTGAAGAATGGCAAGCAGCGCAAAAACAAACCAAAGAAGTTCAGTTTCTTCCACTTCTTCCGCGACTGCGTGCTGGCGGGCTGCCTGTGCGTGCTGATTTTCGTGACGTACGCTTTCGTGGTAATCACCAAGGCGCCGAAAATCGACCCGTCCAACATCTACGACAACATCCAGCAGAGCTCTGTCATCTACAACGATGAAGGCAAAGCCGTCGATGCGGCCTACTATTCACAGGATCGGAAGATTGCCAAATACGAGGATATGCCGGAGAATCTGATTAACGCTTTCGTTGCGCTGGAGGATAAGACCTTCTGGAAGCACCACGGCTTCAACTGGACGCGTATGATTGGCGCGATTCTGCAATCCTTCACCGGCTCCGGGAAGATTAGCGGTACCAGTACCATCACCCAGCAGCTGGCCCGGAACGTCTACCTGACGGAGACCATGAGCACGCGAAGCATCAAGCGTAAGGTTATCGAGATGTACTACGCGGCCATTATCGAGCGGAAGCTCTCCAAGCAGGAGATTATCGAGGCCTACCTCAAC
>CAVGMK010000257.1:0-2007 GCA_963630135.1 Oscillospiraceae bacterium | reverse complement strand
GGAATGCAAAAAAGAAAACGGGGTACGCGTTGGAGGCCACGTACCCATCTTCTTCACTACGAAATTATTAATTAAGAAAGAACAATCAAGGAAAATATTCACTATTCACTATTTGCTATCCCTTGCACCCCTATAATAGCAACCGAATATGTCATTTTGGTTAAGACTCGCTATTCGCTGTATGTTGTTCCTGTAGGATTGGTGCAAGCTTCCGTGAAGGAATTGCCCACATTCCGGCATCTTCTTATGAAACGAACGACCCGCGGAAGCTCCGCAGGTCGTTCTGTAATTTCTATTATATCAGATTATATCGGATGTCACCGCCAGTAGGTCTACAGGTACTCAATCTTGCTGGTGTTCCTCCAGATACCCATCTTCTCCGCTTCCTTGATTAGTTCCTCGCGGAATTCCGGATGCGCGATGCTGATTAACAGCTCAGCACGCTGCCAGGTGGATTTGCCCTTGAGGTTCACGGCACCAAATTCAGTAACGACATAGTTGACCGCCGCGCGAGGGGTCGTTACGATGGATCCCGGCGGAAGTGTCGGATGAATCAAAGAGTGTTTCTTACCGTCCTTATCCGTGCGGGTGGAATGCGTGCACATGAAGCTCTTGCCGTTCTTCGAGGCAAACGCGCCCTGCACGAAGTCCAGCTGTCCGCCGGTGCCGCTGACCTGACGGAAGCCCGCGCTCTCGGAGCATACCTGGCCGTAGAGGTCCAGTCCGATGCAGCTGTTGATGGAGATAAAGTTGTCGATGGACGAAATGGTGTGAACGTTGTTCACGTAGTCCACCGGTGCGATGCAGCAAATCGGGTTGTCGTCGATAAAATCATATAGCGCCTTGCTGCCGACTGCCGATGTGTAGACGGTCAGACCCTTGTCCACATTCTTGTTGTTGGTCAGTTTGCCGGCGTAATACAGGTTCATGAACGCGTCAACCAGCACCTCGCTGTGGCCGCTGAGGTCGCGAATGTCCGACTCGGCCAGCATCTTGCCGATGCTGTTCGGTACCGCGCCGATGCCGAGCTGCAGTGCGCTTCCGTTGCGCACCTCGCTCACGATGTACTCCGCAATACGGCGATCCTCCGGATCGGATTCCTTCGGCAGTGCCTGCGGAATGTCCGGGCTGTCGCCCTCGATGATATAGTTGACATCCGAGATGTTGATGTGACATTCGTAGCCCAGCGCAATCGGCATCTTCTCGTTGACTTCCACGATGACCGTCTTGGACGCCTTGATGATTCCGTGAAGGTCACAGTTCGTCGGGCCAAAGTTGAAGTTGCCATACTTGTCCATCGGCGCTACCTGGATGCAGCAGATGTCGAACTGGTTGCCCGGAAGATCCCAATACCACGGCTCTTCGTTGAAGAGCATCGGCACGAACCAAGCCTTGCCATTGTCTGCCATCTTGCGGTCGAAGCCCGTCATATGCGACGAGTAGAAGCGTACCTGTTCAACCGACTGGCTCTTCTTATATGTCTCGAGGAAGTCGTTCCGAATCGCTACCTCTGTCTGAATTTCTACCCCGCGTAGAAGGGTATCGCTCTCCAGACGAGCGCCCAGCGCTCTGTCCATATATACGGATGTGCCGGTCGCAACGCCGAAGTGGATGCGGTAGTTGCTCTTGACGAGGCTGGCTGCAAAATCCGCAGAAATCAGCTTCGTCTTGTACTCCCCTTGCACCTGTTTGATATCATACATGAATATACCCTCCATTAACACATTGTATAAAACAGAAAACCTTGAGTAATTCTATAATAATTCTGTGATAAAAACAAGTAAATCTTGTATGAAAACAACAAAATATTTTAAATTATTTGTTGTTTTTCCCTTCTGCGCGTAACATTTTCTTGGATGCTTATTCCACTTCAACAATCATCTCAATTTCAATCGGAATGTTAAAAGGAAGTTGCGGTGCAGCTACCGCTGTCCGGGCATGCTTGCCTTTCTCTCCGAATACTTCGACGAAAAGGTCGGACGCACCGTTCATTACTGCAGGCTGCGC
>CAVGMK010000256.1:0-2053 GCA_963630135.1 Oscillospiraceae bacterium | reverse complement strand
CAGCCCGGACTTTGATTCAGAATTGTCATTCTGCCCGGAATTGATTACAATAATGCTAGTGGTGGGACAGATTGAAGGAAACATGATGACTATGATTGGATAAATGAATACAGATGAATGGATATAGGAGAGAATTATGCTGAAGACAGATATTATTCTGGATGTACACGACAGCCGGAGCATTTCGAAGACAGCAGAGAAGCACAATTACAGCCAGTCTGCGGTCAGCCAGGCCATCAGCAGCTACGAGAAGGAGCTAGGAATTAAGTTATTCAAGCGCTCCAAGAATGGAATGGAACCGCTGCCGGGCACCGCGGGAATCTTCGAAGAGCTTCGGAATATTCATACTTCAGATGCGCATATTCAGGAGCTGGCGGCGGGACTTCATAATCTGGAGAGCGGTTTTATTCGGATTGGTACCATCCAGAGCATCGCATACCACTGGCTGCCGGGTATTCTCAAGAAGTTCTCTACAGAATATCCGGGGATTAAATTCGAGCTGTACGTCGAGGGATTCACCGGTCTGAAGAAGCAACTTCGGGAGAAACAGCTGGACTGCATCTTCATCTCGGAATATAGCGCTTCGGGGCTTGACTTCATTCCGGTGGGTAATGACGAGCTGATGCTAGTCACCCCCATGAATCATCCACTGGCGAAGAAGCTCTCCGTATCTTTCAGTGAGATTAACGGGCGGGATTTCATTCTCGGCTGTGATGATGTGAATTACGAGGTGGGGGACTTGATTCGAAGCAAGCATCTCACACCGAATGTCCGGTTCCAGGTCAATGAGGATTATACCACCGTCAAGATGGTGGAGGAAGGCTTCGGCATCACCGTTCTACCGGCGCTCCTCCTGCACAACGTGCCTTTCGAGGTGTGCGTCCGCTCCTTCACGGAACATTACCAGCGCGTGCTCGGGCTGGCACTCCCAGAGTCTCAGGAACCGATGCCGGCGCTGCGGAAGTTCATTGACTTCACGGTAGAGTGGAGCCGGGAGAATGGAATGATGTAGCATCTCGGATGTACCGCCTGAGTCCCGCCTCCGTTCGGAAATCATATTCGCGATGCTTCTCCGAGTAGTAGGCGGCGATGCTTTCTATCGATATAATCTCGTTCGAGCAAAAAAAGTGACACCCGCGGCCCGAGAGCCGCAGGAGTCGGATCAGATGGCACCCCCACCCCGTTTGCGCAATCCCCCATTAGCTGGTAAAATACAGTCATACAAGGGATTGCAAGAGACTTACAGGAGAGACCACTATGGACATGGACGAAGTCATCAGCGCCATCACGGTAGCAGATCTGAAGAGCTTCTCGAAGGCGGCCAATCAGCTGTACCTGAGCCAGTCGGCGGTATCGCTGCGCGTTCGGAAGCTGGAAGAAGAACTGGGGATTAAGATATTCGAGCGGAACACCCGGACGGTCACGATTACCGAAGCCGGGGAGGTCTTCTACGCCTACGCAGAACCTATGGTGCGCGCCTGGGAGAAGCTGACCGAAGAAATGGACAAATTCAAGAGTCAGAATGCATCCCGCCTCAACGTCGGGCTGATTCCGACGGCGCGGGATCGCGGCATTCTCCGCCACGTGCTGGACTTCATCCAGCAGACGGACTGCATCGACATCTCGCTATCCTCCAGCACCGCGAAGGAACTCCTGGACAAGATCTACGATGGAACCATCGACGTGGCAATTCTCCCATTGTCCCCGAAGATGAAATACCAGGAGCGCCCGAAGATTCAGTACTGCTATCTCTACAAGGAGGACACGCAGCTACTCGTATCGGAGCACTCCCCTTACGCGAAATTCGATAAGGTGACCTTGCAAGACGTGGAACGCATGCCGTTCATTGAATTTCAGAGCAAGGAACTCAGCACGACGGAGAAGCAGCGGCTCCAGGAGATCTATGGCATCTCGCCGCACATCGTGCTGCGGACGAACAACCTGGAGAGCACTTACGAGGCCGTCTCCCAGGGCATCGGCGTCCGCCTGGACCCGGAATCCATCGGCGAGAACTATTCCATCCGAACTATCCCGCTGGATCCGCCGATCACCG
>CAVGMK010000255.1:0-2130 GCA_963630135.1 Oscillospiraceae bacterium | reverse complement strand
GGCACTTCCGGATGCAAGTGGCACATGCGCTACGTCATGGTGGCGCTTCGGGATGGCGGCGCTTCGGGATGCCGGCGTTGCGGACATCGCCTCGCCGTACGTTATGGCATCCGCTTGTCTCTGCTGCAAGGCTTCCTGTTACTCCGTCCGTGTCCGCTATTCAATCAGCATCGCATCGCCGTAGCTGAAGAAGCGATACTTCTCCTCCACCGCCACCTTGTACGCCGCTAAGATATGCTCCCGGTCGTAGAGCGCGGAAATCAGCATCAACAGCGTTGACTTCGGCAGGTGAAAATTCGTAATCAACGCGCGAACAATCTTGAATTCGTATCCCGGATAGATGAAGATACCGGTGCTGCTGTGCCCCGCCTGCACGCGGTAGCCCTCCGGCGTCTCCACCGCCGCGCTCTCGAGAGTTCGCGTCGAGGTGGTGCCGACGGAGATAATCCGCTGCCCACTGGCGATGGCATCGTTGATGATGGCCGCGTTCTCCTCCGAGATGGAGTATTCCTCGAAATGCATGTGGTGCTCCTCGATATTCTCGCATTTGACCGGCCGGAACGTGCCGATGCCCACATGGAGCGTCACGTACGCAATCTGAACGCCCATCTCCCGGATTTCGTCCATCAATTCCTCGGTAAAATGAAGTCCGGCCGTCGGAGCAGCGACCGACCCGTCCACCTTACTGTATACGGTCTGGTAAGTTTCTTTGTCCGCATCATCCGCCGGGCGTTCGATATAAGGCGGAAGCGGCATGCTTCCCAGCTCTTCGAGCCGTTCCATGAAGATGCCCTCGTATTCGAAGCGAACCCGCCGCGTGCCCTGGTCGGCATCCTGCATGCCGAGGATATGTGCTTTGAACAGCGGTTCCGTCTGGAAGATGACCTCGTCCCCTTCCTTGAGACGCTTGCCCGGACGCACCATGGTCTCCCAGATGTCGCCTTCGAGTCGCTTAATCAGCAGGAATTCAATGTGCGCACCCGTTACCGCTTTGGTACCGTAGAGCCGCGCCGGAATGACGCGGGAATCGTTCACGACCATGCAGTCGCCCGGCTTCAGGTACTCCAGAATATCGTGGAAATGCCGGTGCTCTATCGTATGATTCTCCCGGTTCAATACCATGAGCCGGCAGGAATCTCTCTTCGCTGCCGGCGTCTGCGCAATCAGTTCTTCCGGCAGGTTGTAGTCAAAATCATCTAATTTCATCGTTTCATCCTCTCATCGAATCCATAGGGATTCGCCATTTCATCCTATATTCATCCAATATCCATCGAAGCAAGAGTTCTAATCGATCATTCGCTTCATCGAAACATTGCGCCAGATTGGATGTATGAAGTACATCGATTCGTGTGTGCCAATCGAAGCACCGGGTTTCATTTCACCCATGCTCGTATCACTTGGCCTTATTGTTGCAAGAGCCGGGCACGGAAATGCTCGGCTCGTGAAATTTTATTTTTGGCCGGAATAGCGCCTGGGAGAACGTTCGCTGCAGCCACTGCCACCAGGGAAACGATTCACCGGAACTCCGCGCAATCGGAACCACAGCCATCTCGCCAGCACGAACCTCATGCTGAAGTTGTAACTCATCCAGCGTTCCGGGCCACATAATTCCGAGGCTACTCCTCCGGGAAGAGCGACATGAGGCCAAGGTGCTCGTAGGCTTTGCGGGAGGCCATGCGCCCCTTCTGCGTGCGGTACATCAGCTCGGACTGGATGAGGTACGGCTCGTTCACGTCCTCCAGCGTCACGCGCTCCTCGCCGATGGCGGAAGCGATGGTCTCGATGCCCACCGGGCCGCCGCCGAAGCCTTTGATAATCGTCGTCAGAATCTCGCGGTCGAGCTTCTCCAGGCCGAGGGAATCCACGCCCAGGGCGTCGAGGGCTTTGCGGGTGATGCCGATGTTGACGTTGCCGTCCTCGATGACTTCCGAGAAATCCCGCACGCGCTTGAGCATGCGGTTCGCGATACGCGGTGTCCCGCGGGAGCGCATCGCCAGCTCGGTCAGGGACTCCTCGTCGATGTGCACGTTCATGACGCGCGCCGAGCGGCGAAGAATCTCCTTCAGCTCGTCCACGGTGTAGAAATCGAATTTGCTGATGATGCCGAAGCGGTCGCGCAGCGGCGCCGAG
>CAVGMK010000254.1:0-2131 GCA_963630135.1 Oscillospiraceae bacterium | reverse complement strand
GACATTCGGTGCAGGCCGGAATGTCCAGCATCTCAGCTGGATTGTGCGGAACGACAATGCGGCAGATGTTACCATTCGGGTATCGAGTGAGCGTGGAGGAACTGCAGTAGCAGAAATCAAGATGTAATAACGAATGAATAGCGGGAGAGCAGGCGTGAATGATAAGCGCCTGCTATTCTGCAATGAAGGGTGAGAAAGATAATGGATACTGCAAGAAAAACATCGATGCAGAGATTTATTGATATGGTCGAGCGCGGCACGAAGTTCATTCCGAGCCCGATTAAGATGTTCCTGTATTTGATTCTGTTCGTAATCGTGCTCAGCACGGCGCTGTATTATGGCGGCGTGATGCTGAAGGATCCGATGACAGGGGATGCGGCGCAGGCGATGAATATGCTGTCGAAGGAATCCCTGCAATGGTTCCTGAGCAATATGATTACCAATTATACCGGGTACATGGCGTTCGGACCGGTTATTGTCATGATGTTGGCAGTTGGAATCTGCGAGGAGAGTGGTGTCATGGAGATGATGATGCGGAAGGCGACAAGCAGTGTGCCGGAGAAAATGGTGCCGCTCCTTATCTGCTTCATTGGCGTGATGAGCAATATTGCGGATAATACTTCCATCTTCGTTATTACGCCGCTTGCGGGATTTGCGTATCTTGGAATCGGACGGAACCCGATTGTCGGCATGATGACCGCTTATCTGGCGAATACCAGTGGCATGGCGGCGAATTTGCTCTTGTCCAACGCGGATGTGCTGTGTACCGGCGTGACCAATTCGGTGCTCCAGCAGATGAACATGGATGAAATACCGATTACCTCCAACTGGTATTTCATGGCCGTTTCCTGCATCGTGATGACGCTCTGCTGCTACCTGATTACCACACGTATCCTCGAACCGGCGCTGACCGGAAGTGAATTCGGGGATGCGTCCATAGTGGAGACGAAAGGCGAAATCACGCCGGAAGAGAATCGCGCTCTGCGCAATGCAACAATCGCGTTCGTGCTGGCAATTCTGCTGGTGGTTGCCGGCGTGTGGTCCGGCGTCCTCACGGATGATACCGGTGTCCAGTTCATCTGGAAGAATCTGGTGCCGGTCTGCTTCTTCCTCTTCCTGACGTTCGGCGTTACTTACGGTGTATGCATCGGCAACACCCAGAAGATTGATGACATTCGGACGATGGCGGTGAAAGCCACCACGCGCATGGCCGGGTACATGGTTCTGGTATTCATCATGTCCCAGTTCACGGCGATACTCAGCTACTCGAATCTGACCAAGCTCTTGGCGATTGCGGGTTCGGATTTCCTCATTCGCGTGAAGTTCACGGGCATTGGCCTGATTGTTGTCTTCATGCTGATATGCGCAACCGTGAATATCCTCATGACCTCCCAGGTCGCAAAGTGGAGCATCTTCTCCCCTATCATCGTGCCAATCTTCGCCCGCCTCGGCTGGAGCCCGGCGCTGGCGCAGGCGGCGTTCCGCGTATCGGACTCTGCCACGAACTGCATGAGCCCAATCTCGCCGTTCCTCTTCATGATGATTGACATCGCGAGAGACACGTTCAAGTGCAAGGACACCAGCACATCCAAATGGCTGTCGCTACTGGTTCCGTCCTGCCTCGTCATGTTCCTCGTCTGGACGTTGCTCTTGGTGGCGTGGATTCTGCTGGATCTCCCGCTGGGCCCGGGCGCGGCAATTCACATGTAATTCACATGTAAGTGCGGCGATGCCGCGGGAAACTCCGCGGCGCCAGTCATAGTGACGCGGGATAATCTGAATCCGATTACCCATAATCACACATAATGATACATAATTACACAATAATAAAGACGCATCACCATGGAGATGCTTCCTTGGATGGGCGGTGAGAGAATACTCACGGTCCATCTTGAATGGAGCATATCGTCTTCGTGGGATGCGTCTTTCGCGCGCTGGCGCGGAAATCCTGGGGGGATGGAATTTGCTTTTGACGGAGGAGAGACGGCATACTTCTCCGCAGATGCCTTGTGTCCTTAGCCAAAAGTAGGTGTGTTCGGATGTTTGCCTCCGACCGGGCGACGGTAGTGTTTCAGAATGAAATCCCGGAACATCACGATGTCCGAATCCGTGGCACGGCGGTCTAGGTAGA
>CAVGMK010000253.1:0-2134 GCA_963630135.1 Oscillospiraceae bacterium | reverse complement strand
CCGCCAAGTTCAATCGCCGTACGCGCATTCGGATAGAACTTCTGAATGACTGCTGCATTGGCAACAACTTCCTGCACGAAGCGGACCCCCAGCGCATCCGCAACCGGCTTGCCGCCGGAGCCGCATACCGCAAACCGGAACTTCTCATCCGGGTATTCCCGGGAAGCCCCCTCCAGCATATCGCACAAAGTGCTTACCTGCCGGGCGTTGTGCCGCTGATATTTCCGATACAGCACTTCATTCGCTACGCTGTCATAGACGACCAGCTTCACGGTCGTCGATCCGATATCCACGCCAATTCTTAGATTCTCTCTATCATTCTTGCAATAATTCTCGCAATTCATTCCTCTGCTAACTACTCCTTATCCCAATAGCCGGTCAATATTCTGTGCATCGCTGTTCTGCGTTCACCACACTCCGTATGCTCTAACTAAATATTTATAACCGCCACAATGCATTTCCCTGCTAATCACACCTTATCCAAGTAGCCGGTCAATAGCCTGTGCATCGCCGTTCTGCGTTCACCGCACTCCGTATGCATCATGTCCAACACACGCCATATCCAACACGCGCTAATTAAATATATTTAATTGATTAACTTTAACCACAAATTAAAGAATTGCCACTCTGCACTTAAAAAATCACAGAATAGCTCGGATTAATCCGCATATTCACAGGATTGCTACATTTCATTCCGGATGGTGGGGATTATGCAGCTTGTTCGCATTGGAGCAGGTTTCCTATAGCCCGGCCAAAAACAAGCTTCGCCCCATCGGAAACGTCCGGTGGAGCGAAGCTTATTTTTGACCAAGTATAATTCTGAGATTGTGAAATCAACACCCGCATTGGTTTTCATATGCTCCGGATTTGCGGTCTTTGGCAGCACAATCATACCAAGCTGAATATCAGAATATTCTATTCCTCCGGCCATACTTCTTTAGCGAGATTAAATACCGCCCAGGCCTTCGGCCATCCTGCATAGAAAGCCACATGGGTGACAATCGCGGCAATTTCTTTCTTCGTAACGCCATGATCTTTCGCGTTCTGAAGATGGAATTTCAAAGATGAATCGGTGATTCCCTGAGCCATCAAAGCAACCACGGTGATGATGCTCCTCGTTTTCAGATCAATATCCTCGTTGTTCCAATTTTCTCCAAAGAGAACATCATCATTGAAATGTGCGAACTCCGGAGCGAACTCTCCGAGTGCATTTCTGCCTGCAGTTTGAACAATTTTAGCCATTTCTTATTCCTCCCATTTCTTACTTAACTTTGTAACGAATCCAGACTGCACCACTTTCAAACGACTTCACCTGTTCAAGCTTCAGCTGTGTAACCGGTCTGTCCATCGGCAATCCGTCAAATACGGCACTCATGCCACCGCGTCCGTCAACCCCTGCTCCAATCAGAATGCTGATTTCATCGAGGAGTCCTTCCGCAAGGAATCCGGCATTGATATGTCCACCGCCGACCACTGCCATTCTCTTAACGCCGAAATCATCTGCAAGAATCTCGCAGCCACGCTTCAGATCAATATGTTCCTTGCCACAGGCAATCCAGGAGATATGCTTTCCTGTCAGATAGTCCAGATATTCCTGATTGACATTCTCACTAGTCAGGACAAGTACCGGGCGCTGTTCATCTGTCTGATCTTCCCAGAGCAATGTACCTTGAGTATCCACAACAACTTCATACCCCTCGGCCGCTGCAGACTTATGAAATGCTTCTTTTACCAGAGGCGTACTAGCCTCACTCGAAAATTTCCCCGGCAAAGCCATCTCCAGCTCAGCTGTAACGCGTCCGCTGACCCGTGTCGGTGCATCAAAGGAATCCAACGTGCTGTAATATTCCTGCACGCCTGGCAGCTGTTCCGTCATGGCGCAGTCAATTCGACCATCCACTGCTGTCATCATGTGGCAAATAATATAGGGTCTATTCATTGAACAATTCCTCCCTGATTTCGTATCTTGTAGCACATCTCATGACGTGCTATATTAACTATAGTCCCTGAACCTAACTTTAGGTCAAGGGATTTTGAAAAAATAATTTGGGAGGTATGCCATGTATACGATTGGACAGGTAGCGGAAATGTTTGATTTACCCATTTCCACGCTCCGCTATTACGATAAACAGGG
>CAVGMK010000252.1:0-2143 GCA_963630135.1 Oscillospiraceae bacterium | reverse complement strand
GAGTATTCCGCGGGTGGATAAGATTGTTGGCCCAGGCAATGCTTTCGTCGCCGAAGCGAAGAAGCAGGTCTATGGCAGAGTCTCTATCGATATGATTGCCGGACCGAGCGAAATCCTGATTGTGGCGGATGGCACCTGCAACCCGAAGGTGGTGGCGGCAGATATGCTGTCGCAGGCGGAGCATGACAAATTCGCTACCGCGGTACTGGTTACCGACAGTGAGCAGCTGATGGACGATGTGGCGGAAGAGCTGGAAGTCCAGCTCCGGGAACTTCCGAGAGAAGAGATTGCCAGAGCTTCCATCGATAACAACGGCAAGATTATCCTGGCGGACAATATCGAAGATGCCATCGATATCGCCAACGAAATTGCACCGGAACATTTTGAGCTGTGCGTAGACAATCCGTTCGATTACCTGGATCAGATTCGTCACGCGGGATCGGTATTCCTCGGCAAGAACTGCCCGGAGGCGCTGGGCGACTACTTTGCCGGACCGAACCACACGCTGCCGACCAGTGGTACCGCGCGGTTCAACAGTCCATTATCTGTGGACGATTTCGTGAAGAAGATGCAGTATTCCTACTACACCGAAGCGGCGCTCGCCGGCGTGGCGGATAAGGTGGCACGGTTCGCCGCAGAAGAAGGACTGGATGCACACGGCAGAAGTGTACTTGTCAGAAAGAATGGAAAGGAACAATAATTCATGAGCAGATATATCAGAGAACGTTACAAGAACTTCGAATCGTATACACCGGGTGAACAGCCGAAGGAGATGGAATACATTAAGCTCAACACCAACGAATCTCCATTTCCACCGGCACCGGGTGTCAGCCGCTGCCTCGCGGAAGTGGATATGAAACGGCTCCGCCTGTATCCGGACCCAACCGGCTACAATCTGAAGAAGAAAATCGCGAAGCTGTACGACGTGGAGCCGGAGAATGTATTCCTCTCGAACGGTTCGGACGATATCCTGAATTTCTTCACCATGGCCTTCAACGACGAGGATGACGAGCTGCTGTTCCCGAGCATTTCCTATAGCTTCTATGAAGTGCTCGCCAACCTGCATGCCGTAAATTACCACAAGGTACCGCTGAAGGAGGATATGAGCATCGATTACCGGGATTATTGCAGGGACACGAATGTTATCATTCCGAACCCGAATGCGCCGACGGGAATCGCGCTACCAATCGATATCATCGAGGAAATCGTGAAGGGAAACCCGAATCATGTGGTATTGATTGACGAGGCCTATGTGGACTTCGGCACGGAATCCGCCGTTCCGCTGATTAAGAAGTACGACAACATCCTGATATCCCAGACCTTCTCGAAATCGAGAAGCTTCGCGGGCGGCCGCCTGGGATTTGCCATCGGCGACAAGGGCCTGATTCACGATCTGGCCACCATGCAGTATTCGACGAATCCGTACAACGTGAACCTCGTTTCCCTCATCTTGGGCGAAGCGGCCATCGACAACGACGATTACTACCAGGCCAACAACCGAATCATTGAGGAGAACCGGACGTACACGACGGAAAAGCTCGAGGAACTGGGTTTCACCGTACTTCCATCGAAGGCAAATTTTGTTTTTACCAAGCACGATAAGGTGGACGGCGACACTCTCTATCAGAAATTGAAAGATAAAGGAATTCTGGTTCGCCATTTCACCACAGAAGAGATTCGAGACTATGTTAGAATTACCATAGGACTCAAGGAGCAGATGGACATTCTGCTCGAGAAACTGGGAGAAATTCTGCAGGAGGGTTAGAAAATGAGAAGTGCAGAGGCGAACCGGACGACCGGCGAGACAAGAATTCACCTGTTCCTCGACCTGGAGGGACTGGGCAAGAGCGATATTGATACGGGCGTGGGCTTTCTGGACCACATGCTGGTGCTGCTGGCGAAGCACAGCGGCTTCGACCTGGTGGTGAAGTGCGATGGCGACACGTACGTGGACGACCACCACTCGGTGGAAGATATCGGCATCAGCCTGGGGCAGGCTTTCGCGGAGGCCATTGGCGACAAGCGCGGCATCTTCCGCTACGCCGACACCACGTTGGCGATGGATGAGGCGCTGATTCTGACGTCGGTGGACATCTCCGGGCGCTCGTATCTGGCGTACAACATGGACATCCCGACGGAGAAG
>CAVGMK010000251.1:0-2226 GCA_963630135.1 Oscillospiraceae bacterium | reverse complement strand
CCCTTCGGTTCAACCTGACCGGAGAGCTTCGGAAGGGCGTGACGGCCAGAGACGTCATCCTGACCATCATCGGCCAGATTGGTGCGAACGGCGCGAATTACAAGGCCATGGAGTTCGCCGGCCCGGCACTCGCGAGCCTCTCCATCAGCGACCGCTTCGTTCTCTGCAATCTGGCGGTGGAAGCCGGCGCGAAGACAGGCCTCATGCCGGTGGACGATGTGACGCTGGAATATCTTCGGGCGCACGGCAGAGAGCCGGTGGCATGTTATGAGAGCGACGAAGACGCAACCTTCGCTGAAGTCTATGATATCAACCTGTCGGACATCAATCCGGTGGTGGCGAAACCCCACTTCGTGGACAACCTGGCTCCGGTCTCCGAGGTAGCCGGCACGAAGATCAACGAGGCGTTCCTGGGCTCCTGCAGCAATGGCCGCATCGAGGACCTGCGCCTCGGCGCGGAAGTCATCCGCGGCAAGAAGGTCGCGGACGGCGTGCGCTTCCTGGTGGTTCCGGCCAGCCGCGACGTCTACAATCAGGCGGCGAAAGAAGGCATCCTGGACATCTACATGGAAGCCGGTGCCATCGTGATGAATCCGAACTGCAGCGTCTGCTGGGGCAGCTGCCAGGGCGTCATCGGCGAGGGCGAGGTCCTGATCAGCACCGGCACCCGCAACTTCAAAGGCCGCGCCGGCGACCGCAATTCCTTCGTCTACTTAGCCAACGCGGCTACAGTTGCTGCCTCGGCAGTTGCCGGGGAAATCACGGAGGCCTGCTTATAAGCCGCCAAAAATAAATTCCGCCCCCCGAATCTTCCGATGGCGGCGGGAATCCGGATTGGAACACGTTGCGACGGAAACCGCCACGCCAGATGAGGAACCGGATTCAATGGGATTCTCAGTGAATCGTCTGGCCGGACGTATACTGGATGTACAATAGGACTTGACATCCGCTCCGCCCCCGGTTCCGCTAAGAACGCCGGCGTATCACCGAGCGGGCACAATATAGGCCGAATATAGAAGGAGAATAGAATGGAACAATTCAAGACGAAAATATATACCATGGGCGACGATATCGACACCGACATCATCATGCCGACGGAATATCTGGCGTTGCCGACGGTGGAGGACATGAAGCCGTACGCGTTCTCGCCGCTCCGCCCGGAGCTGGCGGGCCTGATTCAGCCGGGCGACAGCATTGTGGCGGGCAAGAATTTCGGTTGCGGCTCTTCGAGGGAGCAGGCGCCGGAGGTCATCAAGGCGATGGGCATTCGCTGTATCGTGGCGAAGTCCTTCGCGCGGATTTTCTTCCGCAACTCGATTAACAACGGACTTCTGCTGATTGAGAGCGACCTCTACGATTACGTACAGGAAGGCGATGTGATGGACGTGACGGTCGGCAAGGAAATTACCGTGAACGGGAACACCTACCCGATTGCGGCACTGCCGGAGAACCTTCTGGAGATTCTGGACGCAGGCGGCCTTGTGCCGGCGATGCGGAAGCGGAATGGACTGGAATAGAACGGATTGGAACAGGAGGTAGAGATGGCGACTTTAATTGAGAAAATTCTCCGGAGAAATACCGGAAATAAGACGGCGAAGCCGGGCGACATCGTCACGGCGAATGTGGACCGCGTGATGGTCCATGATATTTTCATCCCGTTCGTGGCGGACAAGTTCGAGGAGATGGGTTTCAGCCGGATCTGGGATCCGGACAGAATGGTGCTCGTCTACGACCACATGGTTCCGGCCAGCCAGGTGGACGACACCCGTCACTTCCGCCGGGGCGATGAGTTCGCGGCGAAATACGGCGTGAAGCATGTACACCGCACGGATGGCATCTGCCACCAGCTGATGGCGGAGCAGGGCTACGTGCAGCCAGGGGATGTGGTGTTCGGTACGGATAGTCACACCGTTACCTATGGCGCATTGGGTGCGTTCTCGACGGGTATCGGATACACGGAGATGGCCGGCATCCTGGGAACGGGTCAGCTGTGGCTCCGTGTTCCGGAGACCATCCGGGTGAATATCGAGGGGACGCTTCCGGAGAATGTCACATCCAAGGATGTTATTCTCACCATTATCGGAGATATCACCGCGAGCGGCGCGACTTATCGCTCGCTGGAATTCGCCGGCTCGGCCGTGAACAACATGTCGGTTGCCAGCCGCCTGACCATGTCTAATATGACGGTGGAAGCCGGTGCGAAATGCGGCCTCTGCTATCCAGACC
>CAVGMK010000250.1:0-2231 GCA_963630135.1 Oscillospiraceae bacterium | reverse complement strand
GCATTTGCCGAACCCCCGCCGATATGGTATCATGAAGGAGCCTCTCCGCGGAGTCGGGGCACCCGGGGGAGAGCAACTTTTTTTTAGCCCTAATACAGTAAGAAATGGACTTAATATGGATATCAAGAAGAAAATCACACAGGAGCTCGGCATCCGGCCGGCCCAGACAGAAGCCGTTATTCAGCTGATTGACGAGGGGAACACGATTCCGTTCATCTCGCGGTACCGGAAAGATGTGACCGGCGGCATGAATGACGAGATTCTGCGCGCGTTCGACGAGCGGCTCAAGTACCTGCGGAACCTGGAGGATCGCAAGGCCACCGTCATCGCGTCGATTGAGGAGCAGGAGAAGATGACGCCGGAACTTAGGCGGCAGATTGACGCAGCGGAGACCGCTGTGGCCGTCGAGGACCTGTACCGGCCGTACAAGCCGAAGCGCCGCACTCGCGCGACCATCGCTATGGAGAAGGGCGTGGCCGGGCTGGCGGATTACATCCGGAGCCATGCGGCGGCAGCCGACGTGGAAGCCGAGGCGGCGAAATACATCAGCGAAGAGAAGGGCGTGGCTGATACGGCCGCAGCCATTCAATATGCGCAGGACATCATCGCGGGCGAGGTGTCGGACAACGCCGAGTACCGCACGCAGATCCGGAACCGCACCCGCCGCAAGGGCGTGATGGTCTCCACCGCGACGAAGGATGGCGAGGGCAATCCGGTGTACGCGAACTATGCGGATTTCCAGGAGAACGTGCACGGCATCCCGGGCCACCGCGTGCTGGCGATGAACCGAGGCGAGAAGGAGAAGATGCTCTCCGTCCACATCGAGGCGCCGGAGGAGACCTGCATCGAGTACTTGCAGGAGCAGGCGGGCCGCGGCGACTACCTGAGCCCGGCGCTGGAGGATTCCTATCGCCGGCTGATTGCGCCATCCATCGAGACCGAGATTCGGAACGAGCTGACGGAGGCGGCGCAGGAGGGGGCTATCAAGATTTTTGGCAGCAACCTCGAACAGCTTCTGATGCAGCCGCCACTGGCGGGCAAGACCGTCCTCGGCTGGGACCCGGCCTTCCGCACGGGTTGTAAGCTGGCTGTATGTGATTCGACGGGAAAAATACTTGCTACGACCGTCATCTTCCCGACCGCGCCACAGAATAAAGTGGCGGAGGCCAAGCGCGTGCTGGCCAAGCTCGTGCAGAAATACGACATCGACGTGATATCCGTGGGTAACGGCACCGCGTCGCGGGAATCCGAGCAGATTATCGCGGATTTCATCCACGAATATGCACAGGCCGGCGGCAAGAAGCTCCAGTATGTCATCGTCAACGAAGCGGGCGCTTCCGTTTATTCCGCCAGCAAGCTGGCGACGGAGGAATATCCGGACCTCGATGTGGGCGAGCGGAGCTCTGCTTCCATCGCGCGGCGCCTGCAGGATCCGCTCTCGGAGCTGGTCAAGATTGACCCGAAATCCATCGGCGTCGGCCAGTACCAGCACGATATGAATCAGAAGAAACTCGGCGAAGCGCTGAACGCTGTCGTGGAGGATTGCGTGAATAAGGTCGGCGTGGACCTGAACACCGCATCTCCATCGCTGCTGGAGTACGTATCCGGCATCAGCAAGACCGTGGCGGCGAACATCGTTCGTTACCGCGAGGAGAACGGCCGCTTTCGGAGCCGCAAGGAGCTCCTCAAGGTGCCGAAGCTGGGACCGAAGGCTTACGAGCAGTGCGCCGGCTTCTTGCGAATCGTCGGTGGCACCGAACCGCTTGACGCCACCGCTGTCCACCCGGAGAGCTATGATGCCGCTCGCCGAATCCTGGCGACACTGGGATATACGGAGGCCGACCTGACGGCCGGCGGCATTCAAGGACTGTCGTCGAATCCGAAGCTGTCGGGCGGAAAGGCGAATGGCGCTGCCGGAAAATCCGGAAAGGATGCTGCAAATGGCACGGGAACCGGTACCGGAAGTGCTGGGGAAAACGTCGCTACCGGCGGAAAGAATGGAAATAAGCAGGCGAACGGTGCTGTGAACGGCAAAGCCGGTAAATCTGCGGGCGAGCCAATTTCCCTCAGAGGAGGCGGCAAGAATAATGGCAAGATTAGCAGCTTCAGCGACCTTCAGGCGCTGAGCCGCGCCAGCGAGAAGGCCGAGCGTGAGAAGAGACAGAATCAGCGCCGCCAGAGAGGCGGAGCAGGCACTGCGGGAGCTACCGGCGCTGCCGCTGCCAAGGCGG
>CAVGMK010000249.1:0-2272 GCA_963630135.1 Oscillospiraceae bacterium | reverse complement strand
GCATAGAATCTGCAGCCACCACGAATGGCGCCTTCTGCCAGCGCCTCGTTTCCTTTGATTAATAATGTTTCTGCCATTTCGTTCCCTCCTACAGAATTTCAAAGACAAGGTCAGGACACATGGTGTAGCAGCTTCCGCATTTCACACATTTCTCCTCGTCCACCTGAATCGTTACAACGCCTCTTTTATTTGTCTGATCTGTCAGAGAGATTGCACCCATTTTGCAATTGGCGATACATAGGTAGCAGCCCTTGCATCTATCCAATTCCAACTTGATTTTCTGCTCCATTTTATGCTCCTTTCCGGCATTCGCAGGACATTACATGCCCTGCTTCTCCATTTCTGCCTTAAATACCTTTGCCAGCCGGCGAACACCTTCCTGCAGTGCCGGAATGTCGTTAGCGGTAAAGTTCAGACGCATCGTGTTCTTGCCACTTCCATCTGCGTTGAAAGAAGCACCCGGGATGTAGGAAACTTCCGCATCCAGCGCATCCTTCAGCATCTTTCCGGTATCGAAGTTCTCCGGGCAGGTAACATACAGGAACATTCCGCCATCCGGAATGGTGAATGTAACGCCAACCGGGAATTCCTTCTCCATGGCTTCTACCAGCGCTTCGCATCTCTTCTTGTAGTTTGCGCAGATTTCCTGAACGTGTGCTTCCAGGTCGTTGGCCTTCAGATACTCACGAACGTGAACCTGTGTGAACTGGTTCGACTGGAGATCGGCGCCTTCCTTGATTTCCTCAAGTCTGTCAATGAATTCGGTGTCATCAGATACCACATAAGCGATACGAAGTCCAGGAGCAAGGATTTTGGAGAAGGAGCCAAGGTATACAACCTGACCCACTTTATCCAGAGCCTTCAGGCAAGGAACATGTTCTCCTCTGAAACGAACTTCACCGTATGGGTTGTCTTCCAGGATAGTAATATGTCTGTATTCTGGCTGACTCATGAAATCAAGGAATTCCTGGCGCTTCTCCAGAGGCCATGCCTTGCCGGTTGGGTTCTGGAAGTTAGGAATTACGTATACAATTTTGGTATTCGGATTGGCTTTGATTGCTGCTTCTAGGGCATCAATACGGATACCGTTCTCATCGGTGTCTACACCAACGATATTTGGTTCATACGGAAGCATTGCATTCAGGCCATCCAGGTAACTTGGCTTCTCAATCAGAATGGTGTCGCCAACGTCTACCAGTGCAGTGCCGCACAGGGAGATGCCCTGCTGGCATCCGGTAACAATCAGCAGATTGCGTTCGGTAATATTCAGGTTCTCCAGCTTATTCAGACGTGCAGTCAGAAGACTTACCAGCTCGGTATCTCCTCTGGTGAGACCATACTGAAGCGATTCCTCATATAATGCTTTGTCGTTGAAAATTTTCTCAGCAGCTTCCTGCAGCTCCTTCATCGGGAACAGATCCTCATCCGGAAGGCCACCGGAAAGCTTAATCAGGTTCGGGTTATTTCTTGCTGCGATTTCCGTAGCAACATCACGGATAACCGAACCACGAACAGTCGTCATTCTCTTTGCGTAATTCATAATGCACCTCTCCTTTACTCCGTAGCTTGGGACAAAATTCAGAAACTCACAGAGCTTTTTTAAAACAATAGGATTAATCACGTTGCTGACTGTGAAATAACGAGTGTGCGCACTCCATAGCATTCCGCTATGTGGAATCGTATTCCACAATCAGATCATAAAATATATTCCGCATAGCGGAATAGGATTCTGTTTTGAATATACTACTCGAAATAAGAACTGTCAACCATCCATAAATTATAATCAAAGCATCATTGAGAGAATTTAAAAATTAAAAAAACAGGGTAGAATTGTCATTACACTTCCGACCATTCACCCTGTTATGTTCATGATATACTTCGTAAATATCGCCAATGTCGCCCCGAGTCCTCCCGCCATGGGGGAACGCAAGCGCCATCTGTTCCCGGCTTCTTGCCTGCCAACGGGATATTTCAAATCACTTAGATTAGCAGACGGCTTATTTCATTGCAAGCCTTCTTGAGTCGTTCCACGATTCTCTCAATGCCGATTTCATGCAGCTGCCCCTTATATCCACTGACACTAATCGCCATAACCGCGATTCCCCTGCTGTCAAGTACCGGACAGCCGACGCAGAATAAGCCGTTCTCGTTCTCCTCGTTGTCGACTGCATATCCGCATTCGCGAATCTTGCGGATTTCCTGAATGAAGTCCTCCGGATCCACAATGGATGTTTCGGTATGCTTCACCAGGTGGATGGTACGCATCACGTTC
>CAVGMK010000248.1:0-2282 GCA_963630135.1 Oscillospiraceae bacterium | reverse complement strand
CCGAGGCGAAGATCCTTGCCGTCGTAATTCTCGTGAATCAGCGGCACAATGTCGTGCTCGCAGAAATCGGAGACGGTGTCCATGTGGGCGATGAATCCGATGGCGGTCTTATCTTCGTACCCCGGGGTCGCCGGTATATGGCCATAGACGTAGCAATGCTCGTCAATCATGGCATCTTCGATGCCGATGGACTTCAGTTCCTCCACCAGCAGGTTGCCCAGATTGAACTGGCACTGGCTGGATGGCGTCTCGCTGCAGCTCTCGTCGCTTGGTGTTCGTACAACAACGTATTTGAGTAATCTTTCGTAAGCTTTCATGATGTTTCCTCCTTGCATTCAGTGTGGAATGCTATTCCTATTATATTTCGGTAAGCACGTCTTGGCAAGCGGGAGAGCCATGTCCGCCATCCGGCAGAGGATGTTGATGTGTGGGTAAAAATAACCATACGCGACGCTCCATTTCCCGACCCCGCGAAGATAAGGATTTGCCGAAAGTGGTAGGCCGAATGACGAACCGAAATACCAGGACGAAAGGCCGGAAAAGGCGGGCGGGGGTTGACATGAAATAGGTAGTTGCGGTAGTATTAGATGTTAATTTTGCAAAGCGATGCACTGGGCGATTCGTCTGGTGTTTTTTTAATGAAGGGAGGTTATGACAATGAAAACAACAAGAAAAGCAATTATCGATATGGTTCAGCTCATTCTGGGAAATGCGATGAGTGCCTGTGCGATGGCCTGCTTTGCGCTTCCCTATGATATGGTGGTTGCCGGGGTGTCCGGCATTGGCCGTATCTCGAACAACTACCTGGGTTTTAGCGTCACCGTGACGGTATATGCCGTTAATATCGCGCTGTTCGTGATTGGATTTATCGTTCTGGGAAAACGCTTCGCGGCCACGATTGCGGTGGGCACGTTCCTGTATCCGTTCTTCCTGGGACTGTTCCAGAACATCGGCGCGATGCAGCATCTGGTCGATGATCCGCTTCTGGCGGCCATCTGTGCCGGCGTGCTCGATGGTGTCGGCATCGGCATGGTCATCCGGATGGGCGGCTCCACCGGCGGTATCGACGTACCGCCGATTATCCTGAACCGCAAGTTCGGCCTCAAGGTGGCACCGGTGATGTCCGCCATTGACATCGGCATTTTCATCATCCAGATTCCGATGACTTCCACGAACGGTATCATCTTGGGAATTCTCTACACGCTGGTGTACAGCGTGGTGATGAATCACATCCTGGTACTCAATCAGGGCGGCGTACAGACGCAGATTTGCAGCAAGAAGCTGAGTGCGGAGATTAACGAGAAGCTTCTCGAGATGGGATACGGTACCACAATTTTCCCGGCGCGGGGTGGATACATCCAGGAGGAATTTGATGTGGTTTCTTGCGTTGTCAGCAACCGCAACCTGAACCGCGTGAAACGCCTGGTGCTGGACATTGACCCAACGGCATTCATCACGATTTCCAATGTCAGCGAAGTGAATGGCAACGGTTTCACGACGTGGTTCCGCGATGAGGATTACGTTCCGGTCGTCTCTGAACGCCGGGAGGGTATTGACCTGATGCAGGAATCCCCGGAGACAGAATAGAGATTGAAATATCAGAGAACGAGAGTGCAAGGCGATAGGAACGACGCAGGGCAATGGGCGAAGGGTAGCATGCAAACATTCGCAAGCGAATGATAGCGAAATCCGGTAGCCACTTAGAGGCAGGGAAGCATCGTATCCGAGAATGAATTCTCAAAAAACGTATTGGAAAAAACCCCGAATCTCTGTATAATATAGTGTGACACAATTCAAAGGAGAAGAATAATGGGAAAAGGTAAACAACGTCCGCCACAATTTAACCGTCAGTCGAAGGGTTATCAGCAGAACATATACAAGAACCAGATGAAGGAGAGAGGCGTTGACATGCCGAAGCCGATGAACGCCGAGCGCATGTCCAAGATTAATCGAATCGTCCTCATCGTGCTGGTCATTGCCGTCGTATTACTGGCTATCTTCGTGAACTGGAAGGCTTCGCTGGCAGCGATGGTTCTGGGTTTCGTATACCTGGGATGCTTCATGCTCTATATGAACAATTATCTCAAGAAGTACATCGGTGCTTACAAGAAGATGGGTCTGCCGAAGGAACTCTACCTCAAGCAGCTTCGCCGCAACGGTACGGACGAGAAGCAGGTTCGCCGGATGTCCGCTATGTGGGATAAGGTGAAGACGGAAGATTAATTCCGTTCGCCGGACGGATGAATTTGCCGGAAGGAAATAGTCCGGCAGGTTCAATCAAC
>CAVGMK010000247.1:0-2284 GCA_963630135.1 Oscillospiraceae bacterium | reverse complement strand
GCCAATGGCTGGAGCCAGGCGGGATGTTCTTCATCCTGGAAGAAATCGCAGAGGATACCGGCGCGGCGAACGCCTGCAACTCGAGCACGGAAGCTGCAGTTGCCGGCGCAGCGAAAGAAGCCGCTGTGGGAACGAATGACGGGGAACCGAATGGTGAACCGAACGCGGAACCGAGTTCGGAACCTGCAGAGGCTGTCACCTTCCTGGGTTACGTTCGCGGCCTGCCGTCCCCGGATGTGCTTGGCGCATTCTGGCTGGAATCCCTGTATCTGAAGGAAGCAGCCAGAGGCAAAGGCCTCGGCCGGAAGCTCATCTTCTATATGGGAGACCAGGTCCGTCGCCAGGGCTACAACCAGATGGTCATCGACGTCTTCGCGGGCAACGACCGCGCGGAGGAAATCTACCGCCACTTAGGCGCGAAGCTGATTAACGACAACTTCACCGAGGACATCAACCTGTTCCCGGTGCACGCGAAGCTGCTGCTGTGGGATGACCTCGATATCTTCGCCGAGGTCGCTGAGGATTAATCCGAGATAAATAAACATAAAGGGGAAAACATTATGGGACTTAAGGTACTCAAATTCGGCGGCTCGTCCGTTGCTGATGCGACTCAGCTGTCGAAAATTAAAGATATCATTCAGAAGGACCCGGAGCGCCGCTACGTGGTGGTGTCCGCGCCGGGGAAGCGGTCATCCGACGACACGAAGATTACGGATCTGTTGTACATGTGCAAGGCGCAGCGGGATCACAATCTGCCGTGGGAGGAATCTTTCCGCCTGATTACGGACCGGTACAGCGGGATTCGCAGCGAACTGGGCATCGATGTGGATCTTGAATCGCATTATCGCGTGATTCACGATAATCTTGAGAAGGGTTGCTCGCAGGACTATATCGTCAGCCGGGGCGAGTACCTGTCGGCGATACTGGCGGCCGCATATCTGGGGTATGATTTTGTGGACGCGCAGGAGCTCATTCGGTTCGACCACCGGGGTCGTCTGCTGAATGAAGAGACGAATCGGGCGATTCGTCAGGAACTGGAGAAACATGAACACGCTGTCCTGCCGGGTTTCTACGGAAGCAGCAAGGAGACCGGCGAGGTCAAGGTGTTCTCCCGCGGCGGCAGCGACATCACCGGTTCGCTGGTGGCAAGAGCCATGGCGGCGGATATCTATGAGAACTGGACCGATGTCTCCGGCCTCCTGATGGCGGATCCGCGAATCGTCGAGAATCCGAAGCCGATTGACCGGATTTCCTACGTTGAACTTCGGGAGCTGTCCTACATGGGAGCCAGCGTTCTTCACGAGGATGCGGTGTTCCCGGCGCGCAAGGCGGACATTCCGATTAACATCCGCAACACCAATGCACCGGAGGATCCCGGCACCATCATCACCGGTGACACCGAATGCGCGGGAGACCGGATTATCAGCGGGATTGCCGGAAAGAAGGATTTCACCATCCTCACCATCTATAAGAACATGATGAATAAGGAGCTGGGCTTCGTCCGCAAAGCCCTGATGATTCTGGAAGACCAGGATGTCAATTTCGATCACATGCCGACAGGCATCGATTCCGTCTCGGTGGTTATCGAGAGCAAGGAGCTGGAGGACAAGCTGGATGACGTGCTGGATGCCTTCCGCGTGCAGCTGCAGCCGGACGACATTACCGTGACGACGGACATGGCGATGGTCGCCGTCGTAGGCCTGGGCATGAACCGGCGCGTGGGCACGGCGGCCCGCATCGTGGGCGCAATGCGGGATGAAAACATCAACATCCGCATGCTGATCCAGGGGCCGGGTGAGATTAACACCATGCTGGGCGTGGAGAACAAGGATTTCGAGAAGGCCATGCAGGCTATCTATCGGGAGTTCGAGCCGAAATAGCGAAATTTATTTTTGGCCGAAGGAAAGTTGGCGAGGCGATTGTTGCAGGTAGAGGATTTAATGAGAGTAAATTATAGTATTAATTTCAGGAAATTGTGGAAATTCACAGAAATTATTGACACCTTTGGTGGAAAGTGATAACCTTTGACTGTCGTTACGAACGAGAGCGACGAAATACAATTGCATATGCTTGAAACCTAAGACGGAGAGTGAGTAAGAATCGATGCTTGCATAGGAGAGAGCTGCTGGCGGTGAGATGGCAGCATGTGGAGGCGGTTCCGAATGGACTCCGGAGGGCGACCGGAAAGGGCGTGGGCCTGAGTATGGGAGACGGAGAATACACTCCGTGAACAAAATACGCGTATGTTGGTACGCAGTGAGTGGACACGATCATAAGTGTCAAG
>CAVGMK010000246.1:0-2353 GCA_963630135.1 Oscillospiraceae bacterium | reverse complement strand
GGGCAGAGCTACCTGAAGTGCCTGTAGCGACGTCGTAGCCGTAATCTCTGTAACGTCTATAACGTCTATAACGTCTATAACGAATCAGGTCGGATTCGTCAATCCGAAGAATATAGTTATGAACATCAAATGAAAATCGCCAGAACCCTGGGATAACAGGAATCTGACGATTTTTGTTTTGCACTGCTCTATATTGTATTGTCTATATCGCTATATCGCTTCGCCGCTGTTTCACCGTAGCGATTCTGCTTCCATACGGAATTCATGGGTGCGGATTCACCGACTGTCCGAAACTCCTCACTGGACTCTTGCTGTGCCGTTCACCGGTAGCCATGGACCTCGGTATGAAATAATTTTCCGGAAAGAGTTTCCCATATTATCAGCGGTTCAGAATTTCAATCGCGTGCGAGGTCTTCTTCTTGAAGCGGCCGATAACGGCATTCTCACAACCGGCTTCGCCAAGCTGATACTGTAGCCGCTGAAGCTCCGGTTCTTTGCAGGCAATCAGGAGACCGCCGGATGTCTGTGGATCGTAGAGGCAATCCAGCCGTTCCTGCGGAACCCGGATGGTGTAATCGATGACATCGTTCTCCAGGTATCCCATGTTGTTGTGGGCGCCCGCCGGAATAATGCCGTCTGCCGCGAATTCCAAGGCTTTCTCGAAGATCGGTACACGCTCCGCATAGACTTCCAGTGTGACGTTGCCGGCTCTCGCCATCTCTGCCGCGTGACCGAGGAGACCGAAACCGGTGATATCCGTACATCCGTCAATCTTGACACCCTTCGTCGCTTCGAAGGCGTATTTGTTGAGCCTTGCCATAGTACGGGTGATTTCATCATTCTCTTCCGGTGTCAGCAGATTGACTTTCGCCGCGGAAGTCAGGATGCCGATGCCGATTTTCTTCGTGATAACGAGGTAATCGTCCTCCGACGCACTATTACTCAGGATGTCCTCCGGACGGGCGAAGCCGGTTACGCTGAGGCCGTACTTCGGCTCGTTGTCATTGATGCTGTGGCCGCCGACAATCATGGCGCCACATTCATTGACCTTGTCATTTCCCCCCTCGAGAATGGCCTCTACCGCTTCAATCGGCAGGCAGTTCGGGAAGGTCAGCAGGTTCATGGCCAGCTTCGGCGTACCGCCCATGGCATAGATATCGCTGAGAGAATTCGCCGCAGCAATCTGACCGAACATATATGGATCATCCACAATCGGCGGGAAGAAATCGATGGTATTAATCAGCGCCACGTCATCGTTGATGCGATAGACGCAAGCATCATCGCTACTGTCGAAGCCGACCATCACATTCGGATCCTTGATTTTTGGCAGCTTGGATAGAATGTCATTTAGGACTCCCGGCCCTATCTTGGCACCTCATCCACCGGCACTTGTCATCTCCGTCAGTCTTACTTGCTGTGGAATCCCAGGTATTGGACATGATAATTTGTCATTTATGTTGCTCATTATATCCGATATTCCTCTATAGTTTTTTTCAATAGCAATATGCAGATTACTCCGCTGCGTATTGCTTAATGGCCTTGACAGCCGTGTCAATTTCGTCTTCTGTGTTGAAAGGACCTATCGAGAAACGAACGGTTCCTTCCGGGAAGGTCCGGAGGGACTGGTGCGCCAGTGGGGCACAGTGAAGTCCTACGCGGGTCATGATGCCATACTCCTGTTCGAGCTGGAAGGCAATCATGCCATTGTCACCGTTCAGGAAGTCCACAGAGATGACGCCAACGCGGCCCTCCTCCGTTGGCAGGCCGGCAATCCGGATGCCCTCGGTACCCCTGAGCCCATCAAGCATTCTTTTGACCAGCTTCTTCTCGTACTCCCGCACTTCTTCCTGATGGTCCTGAAGCCAGAGAACAGAGGCGTGCAGACCGAAGATGCCCGGCAGGTTCAAGGTGCCGCTCTCGAAGCGATCCGGCAGTTCTTCCGGCATGGTTGCCATATCGGAATGACTTCCGGTACCACCGGAAACGAGCGGGTCGAGCTCGCTTGTGATAGCCGGATTCACCAGCATCACGCCGATGCCCTGCGGTCCCAGCATGGATTTGTGACCCGGCATACTCAGTCCGTCGATGTGACATTCCTGCATATCAATCGGAATGTTGCCGGCGGTCTGGGCAGCGTCGACGAAGAAGAGGACGCCCTGGTCGTGGCAACGCTCGCCCACTTCGCGGAGCGGCATCAGGGTACCGCTGACGTTGGAAGCGTGGAGCATCACGACGGCGCGAACGCTCTCATCAATCATTGGCAGCGCTTCTTCCAGAATCAGCTGGCCGTACTCATTGCATGGAAGGTAGCCGACTTCGATGATGCCGGCGGCCTCCAGCTGGTGCACCGGCC
>CAVGMK010000245.1:0-2353 GCA_963630135.1 Oscillospiraceae bacterium | reverse complement strand
AGCTGATCCGGTCCGATGGATACGCTCTTGAACCAGATGGGAATCAGCGAGCAGGACAGCATGACGTAGGCGGAATTTCCCACATCATACAGAACCCAGGCGAGTTCCTGTTCCGTCAGGCCCCGGAATATCCGGAAGTGACATAGCTTTGCGGCAATACTTCTCATTGTTGTCGTCTCCTTGTAATGCAATCTGCGGAATTATTATCGTCGATATGGACGTCAATCCAATCTCCCAGAACCATTCTAAGTTCCTTCCTGCCATGATACCTCTGCAGTGTAAATTACGCTATCCATGCGCTGTAAAATCATTTCCTGATTCGAGGGGGCAGGTGGTATTCTTGCAAGTATTCTACCTAATTTTCCGGAGACGAACAACAGCGGCGGCATGAAATTCGCTATCGATTCACCGCCTGGAAACAAGGATCCCATCGGCCAAAAATAAATTCCGCTCGGCGTACCCATCCGAGCATTCAGTAATAGCCTCCACAAAACAATCAGTAGTAAGTTGACAGAAAAAGAGGAGTTTGAAAAAATAAATTGTATTTTTCAAACTCCTCAGGATATTCTTCTATTTAGCCGCTATGGATTGTACAATGCGAGTGACTTCATCTTCAGTTAGCTCTGCAAGTGCTACAATCTCAGCTACAGATAATCCATTGCGGTATAAACTGCTGACAAGCGTCTGTCTAGCTGTTGCTTCGCCTTCCTGTCTTCCCTTTGCTTCACCTTCTGCTAGACCTTCTTCCTTGCCATCCTCGAACATTTCCTTGTATTTATCCTCGAGCGTCATGTAGCTCACCTCCCAGCTCTCCCCCGAGGGGAATCCTGGTTGATTCTGGCTCTGCCTAACTTGTTTTCTATTCTATCAGTTAGTTCCGAGCAAGGCAATCCGGAGAGAAGATAATCTAAGAAATTCCGGAAATCCTGGGAAATGTTAGTCTGTCTGCTTGTGGCGTTAATAAAAACCTTAAAGGTTCCATCATCCAATGCAAGAGCATTATTTTCACTACAGACGTTTGAGAAAGTATATATTGGAAGTCCCAACCCAAACATATCGAATGTGCTGATGAAGATTATGTAACTGTTCTTGAGTTCCGAATAATCTGTGCCCGATCGAATCTGATTGATATCTGCCACTCCCTGGTAGTACCGACTTCGTCGAGGAATATTATGACGCATTGTCGTTTGCATCTCGATATCATAGATAGTGTCTTCATCTTCGAAATATACATCAAATCGAACGCCTTTGCTATCTGGTGAGATTCGGACACTTTTCTGAGTTTCAGGCATGTTAATCGACGCGACCTTCCGATTTAATATCAATTCAACTAGATCCTTACAGATATCCGGACTACTCTGAAGGATGTTGCAGAACATGAAATCATCGGTAAATGTAAGCTCTTTATAAGATTTGATTCTGGTGGGCATAGTCTACCTCCTGTGAATATGGATTAAAGATAATTAGATTGTTTCGGCCGCTATTTTGTTAACTAAGGAGCCGTAGGTTCATTATATGAAGTCGTTAATGAAATAAAAGAGGGCTGAAACAAAAAGGACTGGAAAGGCCAATTAACATACTGAAATGCACATTTTGTAAACTCCTGCATTGATTTCCGAACTGCATGCCCATCCTTGGCCAAAAATAAATTTCGCCCGGCGGACACGTCCGAGCTTCGCATACGCTGCCTCGGCTGCACTCCGTATGGCGTAATAAATCGCCCATCATCCTGCTCTCGGGAAGATGGGCGATTTCGAGAATCTGAATAGATTGCGAGGTGTGCCGCCGTCACGTCCCATGCGTGTGGACGCAGCTGCCGAAATCTGCTTCCAGCGATTCGTCATCCAGTCACGTCCATGTGTGAGGACGCAGCGTCAGGCACAACCCTTCATTAGCTTGCCAGCTGAACGATAATTACCATCGGCGAAAGCCCCGCTTGACGGATTGCGGCCAAATCTGCCTCGATAATCCGCTGGTTCTGTTCGACACGCATGCCTTGCCGTACATGAAGACGGAAGGGAGCACCATCCAGCTGTACCGTATCGATGCCCACGTGAACGAGGATCGTAATACCGTTATCGGCGGTGATGGTTACGGCATGCTTCGACTCGGCGATGTTGGAAATGATACCGGCAATCGGTGCATAGATATTGCCATCCGATGGCATAATGCCGAAGCAAGGCCCCAGCGTCCCCTGAGAGAAGACTTCATCCGGGATTTCCTCCATCGGAATCATTTCACCGTCTGCGGCTGCAGCAATATAACTGTTATCTGCGGTAACAAGAGAATTGTTATCTGCAGCAGGGGCAGCACTGGCCGCATCTGCCAATCTCTTCTCGGCTAAGGCGGCAAG
>CAVGMK010000244.1:0-2356 GCA_963630135.1 Oscillospiraceae bacterium | reverse complement strand
CATCTGGAGCACCCGCTGATTAACCGTACGAAATTCGTGCCGGTAAAGTAACGACACGAAACACTTGCTTTTAACCAAAGAACATAGGTGAAGAGGTAGTTCTTATGAATATTGAACAAAAAGCAACCGAATATTACGATTACATGATTGGCCTGAGACGGCATTTTCATGCACATCCAGAGGTTAGTCGCGAAGAATACCAGACTGCACAGCGCATACGACAGGAATTAGACAACATGGGAATTGAATGGCGTCCGTGTGGGTTTGAGACAGGGACTTTGGCGGTTATCCATGGTGCAAAACCAGGGCGCACAATTCTGCTACGAGGCGATATGGACGCACTTAGCGTACAGGAAGAGACGGGACTTCCGTTCTCCAGCGAAAATGAGGGCATCATGCATGCTTGCGGCCATGATTGCCATACGGCAACACTTCTGACAGCTGCTCGAATCCTTAATGATGTGAAAGATGCGCTCTGTGGAACGGTAAAGCTGGCATTCCAGCCTGCTGAGGAAGTAGCAGAAGGTGCTCTGGCAATGATTGAGCAAGGTGCGCTGGAGGGTGTAGATGGATGCTTCGGTATCCATGTAATGCCAGATATCGAGGCAGGTAAAGTCTCCATTACATCAGGCCCGAGAATGTCTGCTGCGGACGTTCTATTCATCGACATTGCAGGAAAAGGTGGGCATGCATCCACGCCACACCTGTGTGTGGATGCGGTTACTGTTACCAGTGCGATTGTTACAAATTTGCAGAGTATTGTTAGCCGTGAAATTGATCCGTTCAAACCAGCAGTATTGACAATCGGTAAAATGGAAGCGGGAACCAGAAGTAACGCTGTAGCAGAGTATGGAAAGCTGGAAGGAACAGTCCGTTATTATGATTCTGAACTCGGATCTGTATTCAAGGAAGCCGTAGAGAGAATTGTGACAAACACGGCCAATGCCTTCCGGGCAAAGGTGAATGTAAGGTATTTGCCGGTTATGCCGCCAACTATCAATGATCCTGCAGTAACAGAGATTGCTCTCCGTGCCGGTATTAAGGCACTTGGTGCGGATGCTGTAATTCAGACACCACCGGTGACAAGTAGCGAGGATTTTGCCTTCTATATGCAGAAGGTGCCAGGCGTATTCGCATTTGTCGGCGTGAAAGACAAGGATTGTGACACGGTATGGTCGCTACATTCGGGTAAATTCAGTCCAGTGGAATCCGCACTTATCAACAGCGTGAAAATGTACGTTCAAATGGCTGTGGAATTTAACGCACAAAGCGAGGAATAAGCAAACCAGTAATTATAGATTTCTTATAGAGAAGAATGAAGCGTACTTCGTACCAATTAATTACCGGCGTAACGTATAAGTGGATAAAAATTGATTCTATTATAGGCGAAACTCCCATTTGCTATAACCATAATTCACATTCCAAAGGAGGTATATCCAGAATGAAAGAAGCAATTTATACGTTTCCCGCATTCTCAGGCCCCAGCCGTGTCCTCAAATTCGACGCGGAAAAATGCACGGGCTGTAATGTGTGCGTTGATGTGTGTCCGATTGACACCATGATTCCGAATCCAGAGAAGGGAAAGGAACCGATCGTTGTTTTTGCAGAGGAATGCTGGTTCTGCGGTTCTTGCGTGAACGATTGCCCAAATGAAGCAATCACGTTATGCAACCCGACGAAACAGAATATCTCTGCTGTGTGGGTCGATAAAGAAACCGGAAAAGAGTATCGTGTGGGCATGAATGATCCACTGCCACCGAACACACGTCCGTCTGCTGGAAGACACTTAAAGTAACATTTGGAGGAAATAGACATGAAAGAGAATAAGAACAAAATAGGTTTGTTTGGATGCATAACGCTGGCAATCGGTTCCATCATCGGAAGCGGCGTTTTCGGAACCATCCCGGCTGCAGTTAATGATGTTGGTAGCCTGGTTATTCTGGCATTCATTCTTGGCGCAATTTATATTATCGCACTTCTGATTCCGGATGCATATTCGATGTCCGTTATTCCTAAGTCGGGTGGAGCATTCCTCTACTCCGCAAAGCTGATTTCGCCTTATGTAGGTCTGTTCATGATCTACCTTGGATTGGTACATCCATTCCTGCTGGCATCGTTCGCAAAAATGTTTGCAGTATACTTTACAGCACTGGTTCCATCCCTTGCTCCATATGCAAATGCCTGCGGTGTCGCACTTCTGATTGCGTTCGTTATCCTCGCTTACTTCGGTAATGACCTGTTCTCCAAGGCAAGCACGATAATGGTATTCGTCCTGCTGGCTGCAATCGCTGTATTTGTCTTCTTAGGATTCCCACATATGGACATTAGCAAACTGTCTCTCAGCCAGATGGCATCC
>CAVGMK010000243.1:0-2372 GCA_963630135.1 Oscillospiraceae bacterium | reverse complement strand
TCCCAGCTCTCTAAGCCATATCTTCTCATCGTGCTCCCCGAAATCCTCTGAGCCCGGAAGAATCCAGCCCCGGGTGCCGCAGATAGCGATGCTCTCCGCCCCCGTTCTCTCTGATGAGAGGAAGACGCAATCATTCTGGAGGAATTTCATATCGTCATATAGCGTATTGAGATAGGTGATTCGGCTCCACCACAGGTCGTGATTTCCCTTGAGAAGAATCTTATATCCCGGCAGGCGGTGAATCCAATCGAGATCCGGGATGGCTTCCTCCAGCGCGAGTCCCCAGGAATGATCTCCCGCCAGGATGACGACGTCTTCCTCTGTAATCATGGCACGCCAATTCCGGAACACCCGCTCGACGTAGTCTTCCCAGCCCGCGCCGAAAATATCCATCGGCTTATCAATATTCTCATGAAAAGACAGATGCAGATCTGATATAGCATATATCTTCATGGGGTTCTCCTTTATGTTCTTTCGCGTGTGCGCTCGCCATCCTTCGCCCGTTCCCCCCGCCTTCGCATGACGATATTCCGGGCTTGTTTCACCTTGCTCCGGGATTCTCTTCCCACTTAGCAATGCGTTCATGTTATCGCTTCGGCATGCTCCGGTGCTTCGCCCATTTGCGTTATCGCTTCAGCATGTTGCTCCGGCGTTATTCATTTTGCTCTGCTCTGGCACGGATTTCGCCCAGCACCCGCAGTATGATGGACGTGCTGTAGCCCAGCTGCTCTAACTTCCGTGCGATTCTTGCTTCCAGCTTCGGATTCAATGGCAAATGGGATTCCTTCGCCGCTACATTCTCCGCCAGCATTCCTTCACCGAACACATTCTCTCCTAGCGGTTTCTCTGCAAATATTTTCTCTCCGGACGCCTTCTCTGTCAGTAGCTTCTGTCCGATGACTTTCTCCGCCAGCACCTTCTCCGCCTGCTTACGGGCCAGCGACAGTTCGTCCACACCCGCTTCATAGAGATAATCCTCGATGGCATTCTGCGCGGTCTCCGTATCTACGCCGCGCTGCTTCAGCTCGGCCGCGATTCGAATCCGCCCGCGCCCTTTGCCGTAAGCATATTCGCAGTACGCCCGGGCATAGTCTACATCATCCAGATATCCAAGCTGCAGGAACCGCTCGATGGCTTCCTGTATTTCCGCCGCCTCGTATTCCTTCTCCGCCAGATGATTCCGCGCCTCCGCCACCGTCCGCATGCGCGTTCCAAGGTACCGGGTCAGCTCTTCTTTGGCGGTGCGCTTCTCTTTCTTATTCATTCGTACTCATTCTCATTCATGTTCATTTCTTATTCTTCCAGACTTTCAACAATAATCTCATAATCCGCCGCTGCGCCATTCGCCTGATGCGCCGCCTCTTCCGGCGCGGTCACCTCCACGCACATCGCCATATGAATGTCCAGCGGCAGCTCCACGTCCTGAATGCGCCAGAGTCTCGGGCTCCCATCCTTTGCCTCCGTCTCCACGATGTGGAACATCACTGACTCGGCCTCGGTGAAAACCGACTCGCCCTGCGCCTTCCGGAACGCCTCACGTCTCGCCCAGATTCGGAAGAATTCTTCATCGCCGTGCTGATGCACCGACACACATTCGTCGGTATTATAGAATCGTCTGGCAATCCGCTGGCAATCCGCCTTCGTCCAGCACTGCACATCCAGCCCGCACTCCTGCTCCGCAATAAGCACGGCCCAGTACCGCCCGGTGTGGGAGATGGAATACGGCAGGAACCCCGGAATGGCCGGTTTCCCCTTCGGCCCCTTCTCGATTCTGTCCAGCAGCACCTCCGTGGGCACATCGATTTCCAAGCCCTCGGCCGCAATATATCGCTCCATGGCTTCCCCCAAGAGGGCGCGGCTCGCTTCCTCGCCCCCGGAGAACTCCTTGCTGTAATAAATTCTCATTTTACCCCTTCATTCTAATCTGGCCGCCCGGTCATCTCCTGCTCCTCCTGCGGTTATACAATCTCCGGCGAGTTGGGCACCCACGTAACCTCCCGCGAGATTCCCTTGGGTCAAAAATCAGTTCGCCAGCTCCTGAATTCCCCGGCTCAGCGCAGTATCATCGTCCGCCTTGATGTCCGGCTCAATGCCCTTGCCGTTGATGGCGGTGCCGTCCGGAAGGAAATATTCCTCCGTCGTGTATTTGTAAGCGGTGCCATCATCCAGCTTCTGGATGCTCTGAATCACGCCTTTGCCGTAGGTCTTGGTGCCGATGAGCTTGCCGCCGTGGTTGACCTGAATGGCCCCGGCAAAAATCTCCGCCGCACTGGCCGTGCCGCCGTTCACGAGCACCACGTAGTTGAATTCGGCTTCGTTGCCGTCGGATTTCGTCACCTTCTCCTCGCCCTGCTTATCCTTCTCAACGAGAA
>CAVGMK010000242.1:0-2410 GCA_963630135.1 Oscillospiraceae bacterium | reverse complement strand
ATGTGTCTCGTTCATGACCGGTTCTACACTATGAAGTTTTCAAGGTTCTTGCTGTTCTCAACCGAACAGCTTAATTATTTTACATGCCGACGCATCTCGAGTCAAGCACTTTTTTGAAGTTTTTTGAGAAAAAATTCGAATGGCGATAAAGGAGACATTTGAAGCGGTATTGATGAAACATTAGGCCATATTTGATGCCGGTATTAATTCGGTCAATGGATATGATATGGTAACGGATTAAAGCGCCCGGAAGGATATCGTTATTCCGAATCCAGAGCAGGATAAAAGGGATATCCTCAAACGCGGATATCCCTTTCATCAGGTTCATATTGCTTAAATGCTAGCCGAAGAAGCGCTTAATCTCGATCTCGGCGTTCTCCACGGAATCGGAGCCGTGGATGATGTTGTAGGTCGTGCTGGAGGCGTAGTCGCCGCGGATGGTGCCGGCGGTGCCGTCCTCGAATTTGGTGGCGCCCATCAGGATGCGCATGCCTTTGACGGCGCTCTCGCCCTCGACAATCATGGCGAGGACCGGGCCGGAGGTCATGTAAGCCAGCATCTTCGGGAAGAACGGCTGGTCCGCAACGTGGGCGTAGTGCTCGCGAAGGATGTCCTCGCTGAGGGTCATCATCTTGGCGGCGGTAATCTGGTAGCCTTTGTCCTCGATGCGGGCGATGACTCTGCCCATGAGGCCGCGCTGGATGCAGTCGGGTTTCAACATGATATAGGTTCTTTCGTGTGCCATGGTAGGTACTCCTTTCGATTTTCGTTGCTTGTTAGCGGTTATTCGATTTCTGTCGTTTCACCCTAGGTGTTCGGCGTTGGATTCCAATGTTCTTTCTAATATTCGACATTTCGTATGCTAACGTCCAGTTCGAGTCTGCGCATTGCGCAAGCGGCGCTTGGCGATTACATAGTGCGGATTCTCACAAAAACTCGAACGGTTAGGTGTTCAAGCAAGTGAATCTCCGCGCCGCGCGCATGCAACGCGCATGCAAGTAGCAGATGCGGCTACGTGACTATTTTGCAAGTCCGAATCCACTAGCCATTCATGCGATTCTTCGCCGCCAGCATGTTGATGAATTGCTGCGCCACACGGCCGGATTCGCCGCCGTGACGGGTCGCCCAGCGGTCAGCCTCAAGAAGAAGCTCTTCCTCCGGCAGGTTGATGCCCTCCGTGCGAGCGGCCAGGCCGCGCACAATGTTGTGGTATTCCTGATGCGCCGGCTTGTAGTACGCGATGCTAACACCGAAGCGCGCGGACAGCGACAGCTTCTCCGCCATCGTGTCGTTCTTGTGCATGTCGTTGTCGTCCATCTCGCGGCGGTCCAAGAAGCTCTCGCGGATGAGGTGGCGGCGGTTGGATGTGGCGTAGATTAGGACGTTCTCCGGGCGAACTTCCAGGTCCCCTTCGATGACGGCCTTCAGATACTTATACTCCGTCTCCGCACTCTCGAAGGAAAGATCGTCCATATAGATGATGAAGCGATAATTCCGGCTCTTGATGATGCTGATAATCTCCGGCAGATATTTGAAGTCATGCTTGTAGACCTCAATCATTCGGAGTCCACGGTCGTAGTAGAGGTTCAATAGCGCCTTGATGCTGGTGGATTTGCCCGTGCCCGCGTCGCCGTAGAGGAGCACGTTGTTCGCCGGCTGCTCATTCAGGAACGCCTCGGTGTTGTCCGTCAGCTGCTTCTTCTGGTTCTCGTAGCCCACCAGGTCATCGAGTACCACATCGCTGGTCGCGGTAATCGGCACGATGTCCGGGCGGCCATCCCGCACGACAATCCGGAATGCGCGGTTCATACCGAATTTACCCACGCCATAGTGGCGGTAAAATTCCATAATCACCTCATACATTTCCTCCACCGTCTTCGCCGCATCGATGTCCACGCTCAGCTGGCACACCCGCTTGCTGACGTTCTGATTGAAGAACTGTTCCTTCTTCGGGACGGATTGGTAATGCGTAACCAGCCGGAAGCAATTGAGCCCCAGCGCCTCCTCCATTGCAGAGAAGTCGTAATCGAACAGCGCCTTGAAGATGGCGAAATCGTTCATCGCGAACTCGTTGACCGTACCTTCAACGTGCCCATTCTTCTCCGACACCAGCGTGAACGGATTCTCCGTCATCGCCAGCAGGTACGTCAGGTAATTCTGCCACAAATTACGGTTGAACCCATACGCCGTACTCACGTCCATCAGCTCGTGGATCTCGTCCAGAATGCGGTCCGTCAGCTGCGACGCATCGTACTCGCCGCTGTCGAAATCGCGGCAGATATCCGCCAGCCGGAACAGGATGGAATCCTTTCCGATATTCCTATAGATAACTAATTTCGATACCAGATTATACATATCTCTCTCCTTCTGCCCTTTACGTTATTCCGTCTCATGATATATCAGAAACGCG
>CAVGMK010000241.1:0-2433 GCA_963630135.1 Oscillospiraceae bacterium | reverse complement strand
GTGCGTACGCCATTTGCTTCATAAGCCCGTTTCATCAGCAATTTATTGGAAGCAATCTCTGCAGCCCTAGCCGACAGACCTGTAAGGCCCAACGCATCGCATACCTTACCTATGGTAATCACCGCAACATCAGTTCCCGTCGTGACAATACCGTCTACATTCCTATCCTTGGCAATTTTCAGTATTGCTTCATAGTCTACGGTATTTTCATAAAGGACTTCGTCTGCTAATTCGAACCCCGGGTAGTTGCCGGGAATACTGGCAACGATGGTATGAATTCCCATCCTTTTTGCCGTCTTAATCAGAGGTACTTGATAGATACCGGCTCCTAGTATTAATAAGCTTTTCATTGTGTATTCTCGTATGATAACTCAGGCGTTGTGTATCATACCTCTCCTTTCTCATATAGGAATGACCGATAAGAACTATTATTTCACCGATGCACCTTTCAAATTGAAGAAGCTGTCTACCGTATTCTTCGTGTCCGCTATCAGATTGTATTCCAGCATCTGGTACTCCGTCAGCTTATCTGAATACTTGCTCGTCTCCGTCAGCTCATGGAGCTTGCCGTCTGCGCCCATGTAGTACTCTCCGGCCACGAACTTGATTGTCTTGTGCATATCCACCAGATACTTCTGGAAGCCCGTCATCCGTGCGCCAATCTTATCCAATGTATAAGCACCCAGCATGTTCGCGCTGATTTCCACATTGTCCTCCGAGCCGATATCATAGTTCGCCCAGATGACGAATGGCGTCACATAACGGTTCGCCTGGACCTCATTGCTGCATTCATCCGCAGTCTTGCCGTTGTAGAGTGACAGCCAGAATTCCTCGTCCAGCGCCGGCTGATGGTCGCCGAACATCACGATAACCGTCGGCTCATCTACATTCTCGAAGTATTCCGTCAGTGACTGGAACGCCTCATCGGACTTCTTCACCAGATTGAGATAGAGCTGCGCCTGGTCGTCCTGCAAGTACTTGTCCGTAATCTTCACGGTCTCGTCAATACCGCCTTGCTTCGCGGCGTCGTAGCCACCATGGTTCTGCATCGTCACGTTGAAGATGTAGAACGGCTGCGACGAATTGCTCTTCCGGTAATTTTCGTAGGATTCTTCGATCAACTTGTAATCGCCGGCATCCGACATGTAGTTCGCGCGCAGATAATCCATCTTGCTCTCATCGATATCTTCCATCGAGATGAAATCCTCGAACCCCAGCAGCGGATAGACCACCTCACGGTTCCAGCCATTCCCCTTGTACGGATGCAGCGCAACGTTATATCCATATCCCTGCTGTTCCAGCGTGGTGGTGAAACCACTCAATTCCGAATGCACAATCGAATTATATGCCACGCTTCTCGCCGGCAGGAACGCCATTGAAGCCCCTGTCAGGAACTCGAATTCCGAGTTCGCCGTGTTCGCACCGAACACCGACATATGGCAGTTGCCTTTAATCGTATTCTTCTTCAGGCTGTGGATATATGGCATGTAGTCCGACGACGTCGTAATCTTCCCGTCCACATTGAGATCCGACAGCGACTCATTCATGATGACGATGATATTCGGATTCTTCGCCTTCGACTTTGCGTCGTCTGATTGATACTTCTCCGCAATCGCCTCCACTGCGTCCACCGAATAGCCTTCCGGCTTCTCAATGGTGTTATACGTCCACGTAATCACGAAGGACAGTGCCGTCCCCCGCCGCTTATAATACCCCTGCGGCTTCCACGTCTTCACCTGAATCTCGTGGTCTTCCAGGAAATCGGTGTTAAAAAGAAGATGGTAGAACCCACCGACCGCGACTCCGCAAGCCAGTAGGCCGGCCAGACGCTTCTTCCACGGCAGTCCCTTCTCCATCGGAAGCGAGAGTGCCGCGCACACATACGCGATGGTGAAGACCAGTGCGTAGATAATCAGCATGTCGAGTGTCAGCGTGTAATTTCCCGCCACCTCCGTTGCCGTGCTCAGCGAATAGATGTCCTGGAACACAATCGGTGTTCCTCGGAACAGGTACACATAGTAGTTGAAGAGCGCAAAGAAGGAGAACAGAATCACCGTCAGAGAAGAGGCGATGGTCGTGCGGTTGAAGATAACATAGAACACCCACAGCACCAACGCATAGATGACCAGATTCAAAAGTACCACCAGAGGCACCTTGACAACCTGATAGAATATGGCACTCAGTCCTTTGCCGTAATAGCGCATCATGATGAGATGGCACACGAAAGGCGTCCCGGCCATGAAGAGCCAGCCCCAGATTCTAGAGAGGCTCGCCTTCCGATTCGGGAAGAAATGCTTCCGTCCCCACTTCTCGTCAATCCAGTTCATCGGGAGCCAGGTGAAGACCAGCGCCATCAGGAGCATGGCGAACATGAAGACAATACTCTTGACCGGCAGGAACTGATAGGTCCACCGGATGCGGATGTCCGAGTCG
>CAVGMK010000240.1:0-2435 GCA_963630135.1 Oscillospiraceae bacterium | reverse complement strand
ACCGTCTCCAGGCTCACCGCATTCACCACCACGCGAATGCGCGTGCCGAAAGTCTTAAGATATTCTATCATGTTCCGGAGATTTCCGTTACTCCCTCCCACGAAAACATGCGTCGGCACCGGCAGCCCCGCGAGACAATCCGGCGCGCAGCCCTCCCGCACGCTGATGTTCGCCAGCCCGAGCTTTGCCGCATTCCGCCGAGTCAGCGTCACCGCCTCCGGCTTCACGTCCACGCCATACACGCGAATTTCCGGCGACAGCGCCGCCACGTCGCAGCTCACCGATCCGGTGCCGCAGCCGATATCGTAGACCACGCTGTCCACCTGTAGCCGCAGCTTGCAGATGGACAGGGCGCGAATTTCTTCTTTGGTCATCGGTACCTTCCCCCGGTCAAAAATCCCATCCGACGAGCCCGGACACACCCGGCGTGCCGCCGGATTCCGGTTCGTCACCAGCACCGTGTAGAGTCCCGGCTCGTCAAGCTGCGTGCACTCTTCCGCGCTGAGCCGAAGGAGTTGCTCCTCCGCGCTGCCCAGGTTGCGTCCGATGAATATCTCGAAAGCATTCGGATGATTCCATACACCTGCGTCTCTCAGGAGCAATTCCCCCATCCTTCGGATGTCCTGGCTTCCGGAGGTGATGCAGAAGATTTTGGCTTGATATCTTACGGCATCGAGGAATTTCGGGACCCAGGTCGCTTCCGGAATTCCGTGCGTACTGAGTATCGCCGCATATTGCCAGCTGACACCGCACGCCGCCGCCATCGCGGAGACGGAAGAAATGCCCGGGAGAATTCTCACATGGGTATTCTCCCGATTCTGAAGAGCCGCGTATATTTTCTCACAGCCGCTGTAGAAGCCGGTGTCGCCGGAGAACAGGATGGCAGCCCGCAAGGTGATAATCGGTGTCGGATAAGGCTTGAGAGAAATCCTCGTGCTCTCACCGAGGTCCGCCAGAACCGGGATAATTCGATCCGCCGTATAATACGGAAATTTCATTCTGCTATGGTCGAATCCGGGAACTCTGTCAATCATGCGAGGGGCACCGAAAAGGAAATTCGCCTGGCAAAGTGCTTCTTCGGCTTCCTTCGTTAAGTGTACGGCGGAGTCCATTCCAATGCCGATTAACGTAATATCCCAGTAGATTGTTCGAGGCGGTACCCGCATCGACTCGACGCTGTTCGATTTCTTCCACAGAAGCTCCAGCAGTTGATTCAGGACATCCTCCAGCGAATGCCCTTCCACCTTCTCCGCCGGCCGGGAAATGATATAGCAGTCCACCTCCAGTTTCTGCGCAGCGGCAATCCGGTTGGCTTCCCCGCCGGGCTTCCCGCTCTCCTTGAGAACCAGAATATCGGAGTCGGCCGCTAAGAGCATCTGCTCGTTCATCTCCTCGGAGAAAGGCCCCTGCATCGCAATGATTCGATTCCCCGGAATGCCGCAATCCCGGCAGATTTCCAGGCTCTCCAGACTCGGAAGCACCCGCACGGTCAATCGGCGCCGCAAAGATTCATCCGCGGCAAAAATCGGGAGTGTCTTACTTCCCGTCGTTAAGAATACCTTTCCCTCCGTCTTGGCCAGCGCCTCTGCGCAAGCCTCCACGCTGTCGAAATACCGGGCGCCCCGAACATAACTCCGCGGCTCCGCTTCCCGGTAGATTCGGAAGAAAGGAATTTCCTGATACGCCCGCTTCACCTGACGGCTCTTGTAGATATTCTCCTTGACAGCTTCCGCATACGGATGCGTCGCATCCACGATGGCGTCAGGTCTCTCCGCGTCATAGTAATCCGCCATCTCCTTGTCGGTCAGTCGGCCGACATGCACCCGCAGATAGGGATTCTGCCGATCCATCAATCCATTCAGCATCTCCTCGCCATATTCAGTTGCAACAAATACCAGACTATGAATCTTCGCTTTCGCCAATTCTTCTGCCAGTATTCGGGCCTCTGTGGTGCCGCCATAGATTAGCACTTTGCTCATTCCAATATCCTTTCACTCACCGGCTACAGCTTGTATCCCCGCGGGGTAATCATCCGCCCGTTCTCGATGTACGTCGTAGAATTTCCCACGTACACCGTGGTGAACATGTTGACCTCTGCATCCCGAAGTTCGGCAAGCGAACAGGTCACCGCCCGCGTGCCCTCTCGCCCGATGTTCTCCACATAGCCGCACGCGCGGCCCGGATCCGCACCGGCATCCAGCATGATGTCCACCATGCGCCGCAGGTAATCCGCGCGCTTCCGGCTGGACGGGTTGTACACCGCGACGCAGTAATCCCCCAGCACCGCCGCTCGAATCCGCCGCTCGATGACGTCCCACGGCGTCAGCAGGTCGCTGAGCGAGATGACGCAATAGTCGTGATTCAGCGGCGCGCCCAGTACAGCCGCCCCGCTGTTCGCCGCCGTGACGCCCGGCAGCACCTGCACCTCGGCATCC
>CAVGMK010000239.1:0-2439 GCA_963630135.1 Oscillospiraceae bacterium | reverse complement strand
AGCTGCGCGAAGAGCCGGTCGAACTCCTGGAATAAGCGGGCGAAAATCCGCTGTTCCCGCACCGACATGCCCGGGACTTCCGCCGGTGTGCCGGCGCAAGCTCGTAGTGCAGCTAATGCTCTGCCAAAAGCAGGTTTCACCTCTTCCCATTCCGCGAGGAAGCTCACGGCAGTACTCCCTGCCGAATATAGCTTGATTGCGTTGTCCACACGCTCTTTGAAAAGCACCGGCGACTGGAAGGTTACAATCTGGCCATACGCCTTGTTCCTGTCATAGATGCGATTCGTCCGCGAGAATGCCTGAATCAGGTCGTGCGGCCCCATCGGCGGACGGTCGATATAGATGGTGGAAAGGCACGGCGCATCGAACCCGGTCAGCAGTCGGTCCACCACGATGACCAGATCCAGCTGCTCGCTCCGGCTCCGATATTTGCTCTCCTTGCGCGCCAGCCGCTTATTCAGGTTCCCATTGTAGCTTGCAATCTGAGAGATGTCGAATTTCGTGCCGAACATCGCGTTGTAATCATCCAGCGACTGCTGCATCTTCTCCTGATTGACGTGGGACCCCTCTTCGTTCTCCGTCACCGAATAGGTGATGGCGAATCTCGGGAAATCCGGCAGCACCTGCCTAATCCGATCCGAGATAGTCAGGCTCGTTTCCCCCTTGCACACGCGGGTCAGTAGCTCGTAGTAGCGCTGCGCCTGCGGAATGGAACGCGTCGTCAAGATGGCTTCGTAGGTATTACCTTTACCATTCTGGAAACCCAGCTTGTAATACGACTTGTTCAGGATGATGTCGAGCACGCTCAGCATGTGCGCTTCCGTTTCGTAAATGCTGTCGTGAATGTCATCATAGCTGGCGCCGCGGCTGGCATCGCATCCGGCCGAGCCGACCACGCATTCGGCTTCCCGCGGTCCATTATGCTCGACCTGAAAGCCCAGCACGGCGCCATCGTGGATGGCATTCTGGATGGTATATTTGTGCAGTAGCCCGCCGTACAGCGCCTCCGTCGTCCGCGGCAGGTCGCCCATCTGCGCGTATGGATTCTCTGGGAAGCGTGGTGTCCCGGTAAAACCATACCACAGCGACCGCCCGAAGAACCGCTCCAGCTCGCGCTTGGTCCCCGGCGTCACCGCGCGGTGGCACTCGTCCACCACGAACGCCACCCGCAGGTTCCGAATGCGGTCGTACTCCCGCGTGCCCTCGCGGAGCCGCCGCCCCACGAGAATCTGCAGCTTCTGAATCGTCGTGACAATCACCTGCCGGTCGCCGGAGCACAGCTTCCGCTTGAGGTCGCTGACGTTGTCCGTCTCATCCACGTCGATCAGGTCATTGTTGGCATACGCCTGGAACGCCATGGTGGTCTGGGTGTCGAGGTCCTTCCGGTCGATGATAAAAATAGTTTTCTCCAGTGCGGGGATGTCCATAAGGAGATTACGGGTCGCTTTATATGAAGTAAGCGTCTTTCCCGAGCCGGTGGTGTGCCAGACGAAACCGGATCTGCCCTGCCTCGATGCCTCACGGATGGACTCGATGGCGTGAATCTGGTACGGGCGCAGGAGAATCAGGCGCTTCGCGTCTTCGTCCAGCACCGTGTATTTGGCAATCATCTCGTGCGCTTCCGGAATGCGGAGCACTGCACCGGCGAAATCCAGGTAGTTCGAGACCGGCTTGTTATCGGCATCTACCCAGCCGGTCATGAATTTGGGGTTGAGCTCCACGTCGCTTGCCGCCGCAAAATATTTCGTGTCCACCGCATTGCTGACCACGAACATCTGCACCGCGGAGTAGATGCCCCGGAATTTGCCTTCCGCGATATACTTCTTAATCTGGTGGAACGCCTCCATATAGGAGTGTTCCCGGTTCTTCAGCTCGATGTGAATCAGCGGGAGCCCGTTAATCAGCAGAGTGACATCGAATCGCCGGTCTCGGTTCACGTTCGAGGAGCCGTATTTAATTTTAGCCGAATCTTCGTCCTTAAAGGCGGTGCACTGGTTGATGACTTCGTAGACGCTGGTGCCGCCGGCGATGTGTTCGTGATTCATGACGACCAGGTGGAGCGTCTCGGTGCCGCGCTGGACGTGGACCAGGACTTTGCCGTTCTCGCCGACGAGCCATTCGCCGGCGCGGTAGAAGGAGGAGAACTGGAGCTGGTTGCGGACCTGCTCGAACTCGGCCGCGGACAGGGGCTCGCCGTCCAGGCGCGCCTTGTTGTTCTGTTCGAGGATGTATTTGAAATTCTGCCAGAGGTCGGCCTCGGTCTTCAGGTCCGGACGGTACGTCCACTGGGTGTCGCCCCGGAGCCGCGCTATCAGGTTCTCTTCAATTGTTCTTTCGTATTCTGCCATCGACGTCTCCTTTTTTTGATGCAGGATGGATGGGGGTGTGTCGGTAAAATTCTTATACAAACATGTTCTGGAGCATGTATTTCTTTAGGGT
>CAVGMK010000238.1:0-2441 GCA_963630135.1 Oscillospiraceae bacterium | reverse complement strand
GCTCGGACTTAACTGGTAGAATAGAGCAAAGAGTGGACAGTGCCAGGAGCAATAAAAATTGGGAGGTGAGCTATATGACGCTCGCAGAGAAATATAAAGAGATGTTCGTAGAGGGCAGAGAAGAAGGCCGAGTAGAAGGGCTTGCCGAAGGTGAAGCGAAAGCAAAGTCAACATTGATTGCCAGCTTACAGCGTAACGGATTGTCTATTGCGGAGATTGCCAAGCTTGCGGAAATACCTGAACATGAAGTCGCAGAGATTCTTCACTCCGCAGGAATCAAATAGCAGTCAGAAGGCCCCTAATAGAAAATTCTAACGATATTCTGTGCCATTTGAATCAGCAACACATATGTCCATCGGACACTGATAGCAGACACGAAAATGGGAGCTTGCGGTTAGCCGCAAGCTCCCTATATTTTTAACATAATCTCATTTGGCAACAGTTTCCGGCAATGCCTCCGGTGCAGGCATATGACGTTCGGCTTTCATACGCATATGTTCTAGACGCGCAGAGCAATCGTGCACTACCGGCTTCACATCTCTTCCTCCGCCGGGATTTCCGTCCGATAGGCCTCGCACCGAATCGTGCCTACCAGGTCATTCCCGAGATAGAGCTCCGCCTTCTGCTCTCCCGAATTATATTCGCAGTAATCATACTCCACGGAATCCGCATCGCCCTGGAACCAGATCTCCGGTTCGCGGAGAGCATCCGTGTAGTAGGATTTGAGGAGCGCACATCTTCCCAGCCTCGGCATCGGGAATAGCACGAATGGCGGATTCGGGCACGCCTTGGTCGGGATGCGGCTAACAGACAGGCGGACAACGCCATCCTCCCGCTGCTCCTTCTGCACGGACACGCGGTGTCCATCTTCGCAGATTGTGGCCAGCAGGAACGGATAAGCCTCTTCCCACGCATTGTCATAGAAATGATAGCCCTGCTCGGCCATCTTCTGTTCCATGCGTTCCTTCGCCTCTTGGACATTCGAGACCACTTTCTTGTTCCCGAAGAAATCCGATTCATCCGCGCGAAGGTGAGCCGCCAGATCTGCATAGAGATAATATACATAGGCGAGTATGTAATCCCCTTCTTCTTCACTCAGCTTACCCATTCGGAAAGCCGCATCGGAGAAATTTCCCCGCGTATCGAAATACTGAAGGAGACGCTCCTTGGACTCTTCATATACCCGGGAGTACAGCGCCTTTGCTGTGGACAGGCTCTTGACGCAACCGCCGCCCCGCTTGTACAGATCCCCCAGCTTGTACATTCCTTCATGGATTCCGTTCGCCGCCGCATAGGTGAAGTACCGGTAGGCCTTCTCGTATTCCGGCTTCCGGTTATTACACCGCCCATAGTAATAGATATACCCCAGCGTGTTGGCATATCCCGGGTCTCCTGTGATATCCAGAAGCCGCAGCATGCAGTCCCGCGACATTTCCCAATCACACGGATACAAGCGGTTCCCGCCATAGCAGGCATATCCTTTGACATCCAGTGCCAGGGTGTCATCCTCTGCGCAGAGCTGCTCGATGAACTTCCGTGCCAGCACCAGCTCTTCCTCGGACGCCTCTTCCAAGTAGTCCGAGTCCCGCACCGCCAGGAGGAGCTGCACCATGTCTTCCTTCGTGAACTCCCATTCCTCGAACGGCTTTCCCTTGTTCCTGAAATATTGATTAATCTTCTCGAATAGCATATCGAAATCGAATTCGCACACCCAGGACAGATTCCCCTCCGGCATCTGCGGAAGCATCCGCACCACCACGAACAGCATGCGGTTCCAGATATCCCAGAAAAGGTCGCTATCCGACACACAGATAGAATGATAGACATCCAGCCCCTCCGGCCCGTCCATTCCGAACTGCTCCCATAGCATCTTCACCGATCCGTTCCGATACATGGCCATAATCGGGTCGAACCAGTAATCCCGGAACTCCGTCAGCGTTGGATCTGCTTCCCGCAGATTGTGAAGCGCCGCAATCAGGTCGTCCATCGTATACTCGTACCCGTTCCGGCACACCAGTTCGCGGTCCGCATCCTGATACGGCTGCTCCAGGAAATCCCGGCTCGTCATCTCATACCGACACAGCCGCCGTACCGTCTCCGGCGAGAGATAGATGCAATTATCCTGTTTCTCATGACTCTTGAATTCCACGCCGTTCATGGCCACCTCCCTATCATCTCCATACGGTTCCTGCCCCTGCGCCTTCCGCGCCGGCGAAGCCCGTACCTCCTGCGTTTCGTACGCCTAAGTGCTGCACCCAGTATACCATGTTCCGTCTGCCGGATCGGTTAATTCTGCCAAAAAAACGCTAATGTCCGAAAATTCGGACATTAGCTGTTTTTACCCGCATAGACTTCCGAGGGGGCACTTATTCTTCTGCAATCTGCCGCTCGGTAATCAGCTCATTCGGCCGATAGTGAGCATTAAAGATTTCGTCTCTCAG
>CAVGMK010000237.1:0-2467 GCA_963630135.1 Oscillospiraceae bacterium | reverse complement strand
ATACCAACTGGAAGGGCAGGATGCCCATCTCCCCGTTCGTCAGCGGGAAGTCGCCGTCCGGTGTGATGCCGAGGTCTGGCATTTTCTCGTGCTGCAGGTAGTAGGACACGCTGTCGCTTCCCGTCTCCTCATCGAGGCCAAGGATGAGACGGATGGTCCGGGACGGGCGGTAACCCGCATCCTTCAGGGCCTTCATCGCATAGAGGCAGGCGAGAACGGGGCCTTTGTCATCGATGGTTCCGCGGCCGAACATCCGGTTCCCGACCATGGTCACCGCATAAGGGTCATGCTGCCAGCCGTTTCCTTCCGGTACCACATCCAGGTGACCGGCGATGGCGAAAATCTCGGCGTCCGGGTTCTCCGCCTTCCACTCGATGTGACCGCAGTAATGATCCACATTCTTCACGGTGAAGCCAAGTTCGCGTCCGAGATTCAGCATGTACTCCAGCGCATCTTCCACAGCCTGGCCGAAGGGATAGCAGGTGCCGTCCTGCTTCCGTACGGGTGCCGATTGAACACTGGGAATCTGCACCAGATCCTGAAGCGATGCGAGCATCGCGTCCCTATTCTGTTCGATGATTTCCCTGTAATCCATTCTCTTCTGCCGTCCTTTTCTGTGCTTCCCTATATTCTTCTTACTTCTTGTGACCTTTGTCGTTCCTGTGAGCATTCGAGTGCATTCATCTGCCAGATTGCGGATGATTCTTGTACCCGTAGCTGCTTCACCCCGGGTGTACAGAGCTGTGCTCAATCGTTCTCATCGATTCGAGCCTGCTATCCGTCCGAATTTGCTATTTCTCTATTTTCTTCATGCTATCCGACTGGCTACTGGATTCCGTGACGTAGGCCGTCGTAATCTTTCCGTCCTTGACGGTGGAAATGTTCACGCGGCGAATCGGGTTCCCGTCGCTGTCGAAATTATAGACGCCGGTGGCACAGCGCAGGTCCTTCGTCTCTGCCAGTGCGTCCCGGATATCCTTCGGATCCAGGCTGTCCGCATTATTGATGGCGTTGATAATCAGCATATAGGCGTCATATCCCAGGAGCGCATTCTGCGTCGGCTCATCGTTCTCGCCGTATTTGTTCGCGTATTTGATGAAGAAACGTTGCGTCTCCGCGGTCAGCGACTCCGTGGTATCTTCGGTATTCAGCACATTGTCCGTCGTGAAAGCAATGTGAATATCCGGGTGCTTCTCGGCCATCTTCAGGAGGTCGCTATCCGTCCAGTCCTGATTACCCAGGACTGTGATATCCGTCAATCCTTGCTTCTCCATCTCATCGAATAGCTTGCTGGCATTCTCCAGTCCCATCGGCGCGAATACGGTGTCGGCACCGGACTTTCCAATGGCCTTGACGAGGGCCTCTGCATCGAAGTCATTCAAATCCACGGATTCATCCAGCACGATGGACGTTCGGTTCTTCTTGTTCTTCTTGTTATTCTTCTTGATTCGATCCTTGAAAGCACTGCTCATGGCATCGTAGGTACTGTCATTCTTGATGGTGATAATGCCAATCTTCTTGGACTTCAGTTCCTCGATGGCATACTCCGCCAGTCCGTCACCCCGCTGGCTGTATGTGATGCAGGCGCGGAACATGTAATCGTTGTCTTCGGTAATCAACGGATTGCATGCCGAAGGAGTAATCATCGGAATCTTGGCCTTCTTCACCGCCGCTGCGGCAATCATGGAATTGGCTTCCTCGGTGCTCCCGATGATGGCCACCGGATTCATCTTAATCAGATCCTGAATGGCCGTCTGAGCCGCCGCAGTATTCGATTCCGTGTCCATCTTAATCAGCTCGACACGGACGCCCTTCACGGTGTTGTAATTGCTGTTGGCCAGCTCAATTCCCTTGATTTCCTGTTCTCCGGTTTCCTTCGATTCGCCACTCTCCGGTTCGAATACACCCACATAGATGACGTTAGACGATTCTGTCTCCGTATCAATAAATGCACGCCGGAAGTTGTCGAAGCTGGTGCAGCCAGTCAGCATTCCCGCCACAGCAAGCGTCAGCAGAAGACAAATGTATTTTCTAATGGTTCTGCGGATTCTCAAGTTTCAGTACCTCTCTTAATTCTGCACCATCGGTAATGTCGTTCACTTTCCCGCGGAGCTTCGCCGCTCCCGGGTATCCTTTCGTATACCATCCCACATGCTTGCGCATCTCACGGACCGCGGAATATTCTCCCTTGAGCTCTACCAGTCCGTCGTAATGCCGAATCATCATCTCCGACTTCTCGCTCCAGGTTGGCAAATGGAATTCCCGGCCTTCCCACGCACACAGAAGATCATCGAAAATCCAGGGATTTCCCAGTGCGCCCCGGCCAATCATCACGCCATCGCATCCGGTCTCCTTCATCATGCGAAGGGCATCCGCGCCGCACGTCACATCCCCGTTTCCGATAACCGGAATGTGAAGCGCTTCCTTGACCCGGCGAATGATGTCCCAGTCCGCTTGACCCTGATAA
>CAVGMK010000236.1:0-2493 GCA_963630135.1 Oscillospiraceae bacterium | reverse complement strand
CTTCCAGTTCTTCGTATTCAGCCACTAATACTGATACCTCTTCTATGTTTAATGGTCTTGTAAGCGGTGCCGCCAACATCATGAACGAGTCATTGGCGGATCTCAGCGTAGACGGCAATATTGCGACGTCGTCGGATTACATGCCGTACATCCACAGCCTGAAGAAGAACACGATTAAAGGGCATTGCCACATGTCCGTGTTCGGCGCGAACACGGCGAATTCGGAATTCGAGTTCCTGACGGGGGCGTCGATGGCATTCCTGCCGGCGAGAAGCGTGGCGTACACGTCTATCGTGCGCTCGGAGATGGCGAACTTCACGACGACGCTGGAACAGCAGGGCTACGGTTACGATGTGGCACTGCATCCGTATCACGGGAAGGGCTGGAACCGGGAGGTGGTCTATCCGCTGCTGGGGTTCAAGGATTTCATTTCGATGGAGGATATCGATGAGAGTAAGCTCTCCTATATCCGGGCGAATTATATGTCAGATGACGCGGATTATAAGCTGATAGAAGAGTATTACGAGACTTACCGCAAGAGTAATTCGTCGCAGCCGTTCTATCTGTTCAACGTGACAATGCAGAATCACGGTGGGTATGATACATCGAAACAGGGCGGCGTTCCGGAGAGTATCAAGATTACGGATTCGAAGCTCCAGGATGCATCGGCCCAGATGTACCTGAATCTGGTGAAGTATTCGGATGATGCTTTCAAGTCGCTGACCGAGTACTTCGAGAAAGTGGATGAGCCGACGGTAATCGTGATGTTCGGCGACCATCAGCCATCGCTACCGGATGAATTCTGGATGTCGCTGTACAATGGCCGGTCGGAAGAACAATATACGAACGAAATCCAGGCGAATCGGTACACGACGCCGTTCGTCATCTGGGCGAACTACGATATTGGCTCGGAAGATAATGTGGAAATCAGTGCGAACATGTTGGGTGCGTACACGCTGGACAAAATCGGCGCACGCATGACGGGCTTCCAGAAATATCTGGTGGATATGCATAAGACCGTGAAGTTCGTTGCTGGTGAATTCTACATGGGCGCGGACGGCGAGCTGCACGAGCTGTCGGAGAAGAGTGAGTATTCCGATAAAGTGACGGAATACCAGATGCTGGAATACAATCTGGTGGCGGATACCCGGAATACCGTGGATAGCTTCTTCAATCTGAAGAGTGTCTCAGAAGAGGAATGACGAAAAAGAGTATAGGAACATACGCAAGGAGAATAGCGAAACATACGCGGGTGCAAGAGCCGGAAATGGTGATGCGATGTGCGAGGCGGGAACACCTGGATGGGTGAAGCAGGAATTTATGGATATGAGAATCGCTTCGCGGATTCAGAATTATCGAATGATGTCGGCGAGTCGATAGAAATTATTGAAAACTGTGATGAAAAATCCACATTATTCGAATTCCAATAAAATCGATAATATGGTATACTTTCTCTTGAAGTTGTAAATCTTGCGTAAAGCTGGAATCAAGTTACAGGGAGTACTCATGAAGAGATTATTAAGTCACAAACACAAGTTAATATGGCTGATTGTCACATTCCTTGTGATTGACTTATTCCTGTTCGCCAGCATTGTTCGCCCGGTTAACGCGGCGAAGAAGGTCGAAGATTATAACGTAGCTGCAGATATTTCTACTTCTTGCAATGTCGCTGCATTGCAGGCGAAGCTTTCCTTAGAGGACGAGAGTCAGGATATTATTAAGGCAGGTAAGAAGGAGCGGATGCAGAAGGAGGGCGTGGAGAGCTTCCTTGAAGAGCTGGAGAGCATGGAGAGCAAGATTTTCGCGCATGGCATTACCTACAGCTGGTACCACCCGGCTTCCTCGTATGAGAGTGCCATTAACGGCAAGCCGAGGGTCAACTGCGCAACCTACGTGTCTTGGTCATTGCAGCAGATGGGACTTCTGCCGAAGGGTTATGCGTTCTACATTTCGGACACGCTCCATGGCAAGGCTGCTTCCACGATTAAGAATTCCGATTACTTCACCGTGAAGTACAACGTGGGCAAGGTCTCTTCCGCAGACCTTCAGGTCGGAGACATCGTGGGCTGGAAGACACATACTTGTGTCTATGCCGGAACGGATGACAATGGCAACCGCCTCTGGTATACCGCGGGCGGCGGCGATGTCAGCAGTAAGAACCTGGGACCGAAGACCAAGAAATATTCGAATAAGTACATCACCGTGTTGATTCGAATCAATTGGGATAAGGTGGCGGAAGAGTAGTTTCCGATTACGAATGGAAGGTCATAGAGACCCAACAAGAAGTTCTATCGTCGAGTTGATTGAGATAATGGAGTTGCTTGAAGTCGAGATGATGGAAACTGCTGAATCCGATTCGATGCGTTACAGGTAGCGAATGCGCATCGAGGCAACCGAGATATTATTGAATAGTGAATGCTGGAACCCGGAAGACCTTGTGGTCCTCCGGGTTTGGTGTGTACAGAGGAGAATTCTGATATGCGCGGGCTGGCT
>CAVGMK010000235.1:0-2507 GCA_963630135.1 Oscillospiraceae bacterium | reverse complement strand
GTTGTTCTTCATTCTTAATTTCATGCTCTTTCTCAGGCCGTAATGGCAGAGCGGATATCCGAGGATGAACTGCATGTTCATGACGCACAGTACCAGTGCAATCAGCTTCGCATCTCCCAGCTCTTTCGCGTAGCTGATGAAGATCATGGCTGCCTGGCCGCCGCCGGCTACTTCTACCGTACCGAACAGCATCTCATTCATGCCAAGCGGTGTAAGGCCGGCAAGGAAGCCGAGTCCAACGATGAAGACAACCGTTACAAGGGCAATAATGCAGGCCTTGACTTCGCTCTTGATGCCCTTCAGGGTAATAGATGTACCGAATCCGGCAATCAGGAACGGCAGTCCCCATGTGTAAGTGATATCCGTGAATCCGGTAACCGACAATGTGTCTTCCGGAATGATTCCGAGCTGGCCGCCGAAGATAATGAAAATGAACATAGCGGTGACAAGTCCCGGTAATTTATACTTCGTGAATTTGGCAAGAATCTCGCCAATAACAAATACTCCCGTTACGATTCCTATTCCAACAAATAAACTGGTTTCCATGATGTTCCTCCTTCCATCGTTATACGAAGCCTGTCGATGTTGAGTTAATTGACGTAAGGATCCTTCTTGTCCAAAATTCTATTCATTTTGTGTTGAATTTGAAACTCCTAATCTTAATATAAGTACTTGCAGAATGTAAGATTCTGTGTCAAAGTATGTGTTAGATTATGCGGCATATCGCGGGCGAGCGGGCTTGTAATCGTTTCTTTGTCTGCTTCAAGACATGAATCAAGGGTATTCGTGAATCCCCTAGTTTTCATGTAGAATTTGTCACTAACAATGCAATATTTTCGAAAGCGGAGGTCCCCTATGTCCGATATCCTTCAAGAATCTTTCCAGAAGCTCATTGAGCAATTTGATGCCGTTACAGGGCAGGATGACAGCTATGCCGTTACCACAGAGAATGAGCTGAAGAGCATCTGGCCGGAACAAGGAGATGACGAGATTATGGTGCATGTGTACGAGGGAGACGAGCGAATGGAGCCGTTTCACCGGCATGATTATTTCTTCTTCGATTACGCCTACCGCAACAATCACCAGTCCATCAGTGATTTCGATGGGAACCTCATCACGATTCATGAGAACGAATGCTATATCGGGCAGCCGTTCAGCGGTCATGCTATCCGTTCCATCCAGGGAGAGGATGCGGTGATCATCGGCATCCGTATCAAGCGAGATGCCTTCATCAAGCACTTCCTTCCGGCACTTTCCAAGGATTTCTATCTCTTCCATTTCTTCCTGGATCCGGATAAAGACGAGCACCTAGACGGCTACATCCACCTGGCCTTCGAGGATCCCACGGTGATAAGAATGCTGCTGGAAATGATTGTGATAGAATACGCTCACAGCAAAGAAGACACGCAGAGCATCCTGCGTTCCATGCTTACTACCCTGCTGATGTACGTATCCCGCGTGTATCGCGACAACATGAAGAAGGGGCCGAAGCGGCCCCTGGTATACAAGATATTAGAATATATCTACACGCACCTAGATACGGCGACGCTGAGAAGCACGGCGGAATGTTTCGCCTACCACCCGAATTACCTGTCCAACCTGCTCCATGCGGAGATGGGAAAGACGTTCTCCGAGATTATATTAAGCTCTCGAATGGAGCGAGCCGCGCTCTTCCTGCAGAATACGGAGCTCTCCATCGACGATATTGCGCTGATGATTGGCTACAAGAGTAGCGCCAGCTTCTACCGGGCGTTCAAACGCTATTATGGCGTGTCGCCGCGGGAGTACAAATAGCGATGCACTATCGACGATATCACGCTGATGATTGGCTACAAGAGCAGCGCCAGCTTCTACCGGGCGTTCAAACGCTATTATGGCGTGTCGCCGCGGGAATATAAGTAAAGATAACGCTTTGATGCGTGAGAATACGCCGCTGGATGGCGGGTTCTCACGCATCTTTTATTCTGGAAGCAAACGGGCAAGCTATCCTCATGATTACGTGGATGCAGCGGCGCACCGTTGGTTACGCCTGCCCGGACACGCCGGCGGGCGCGGATGCTGTTTTTGGCCGAAGATAACGAATGCAAGGTATAGCGTACTGCATGAGTGAAGGCAGCAGCTAATTCCGGTACTTCAGGTACTGGACGAATTGCTTGACCGCCGCGGAGGCCGTCTTGCGGCTGCGGAGCGCCAGGGCGATGTCGCGGTGGGCGGGCTGGGTGAAGGGGCGGATCTCGACGTCATAAGGAATTCGCTGGAGGATGAGGCGCGGGAGGATGCCGAGGCCGAGGCCGCTCTCCACCATGGAGAGGATGGCGTAGTCGTCCCAGGTGGTGAAGCGGATGTCGGGCCGGACGTTGTGGCGCTCGAGGAATTCGGAGACTTCGGTCTTGCCGCCGTGCTCGAGGAGGAGGAACGGCTGGTCCTGGAGATCCGATGGCTTCAGCTTCTTCCGACGGGTGAGCGGATGGCTTGGCGGGAGGACAGCGACGAGTTCGTCCTGCTCG
>CAVGMK010000234.1:0-2528 GCA_963630135.1 Oscillospiraceae bacterium | reverse complement strand
CGCCGGCGCCAGCCGCGAGAGCTCCTGCCCTGCGGAACCGTCCCGGAGCATGACGTACATGCCGTTGGCTAACCGTTCTTCCATCTCTTCCACCGTCGAGCACTCGTGGTCGCTTCGAATGCCCACCGACGCGTACGCCGCCAGGTCCTTGCCGTTCACGCCCGGCGCGTGGCCATCGATGACCTTGTCCATATCCAGCGCCACCATCAGCTTGTCGATGACTTCCGAATCCGTCGCCAGCACGCCCATCGCGTTCATGAACTCGCCGAGTCCCGGGCATTTCATCTCCTGGAACAGCCGCTTGATTTCCTTCGAATCGATAATCGCCCCCGAATTCTCCCACGGCGTGCATGGCACGCAGGACGGAATCATATATTTGATATCCATCACCGTGTTCTCGGAAGCGCGAATCATGTAATCGAGGCCTTCTGCCCCGCACACATTGACGATTTCGTGCGGATCGGCAATGGCAGTGGTGGTCCCGCACGGCACCATCAGCCGTCCGAACTCCTCCGGGCAGAGCATGCTGCTCTCCACGTGAATGTGCGACTCAATCAATCCCGGGATGATATAATTTCCCTCCGCATCGAACTCCGACCAGCCCTCGTAGCTGCCGACGCCGGCGATGTAGCCATCGCTGATGGCGATGTCCCCCTGCCGCACGCAATGCGAGAACACGTCGACAATCTTGCCGTTCTTGATGACGAGATCTGCCGGAATGGCGCCGGAGGCCACCCGGATTCGTTTGATTAGTTCTTCCTTCTTCATATCATTCACTCCCGGTATCCGCGTACCTATTTTTAGCCTGCTAAATTTCTCGGAAACAATCCGTTATCCCTATCAATATACCACAAAAATCCCGCGAATTATATAAGCGTCTTTCACCGAATTCCGCACTCTTCCGGTGAGAATTCTCCTGCCTTCCCGGGTTATTTGCCTTATCTTCCCGGGCAGTTCCCGCTTTCGTGCCAGCAGCTCCTCCATGCTATTCCGTCGGATGATCTTTTCCCGGCCAAAAATAAAGCTCCGCCCCCCACACCCGGAAATTTCCGGACTCTATTGGGGCGGAGCATTTCATTCTCCTAAGACTACCGAGGAGTCCTTTGCACAGGTCCATTCTGCGAATCCTGTCTGTGCAGCAGCTACGGTGCTACTTCGGGTGATTCACCCAGCACGCGGTATCTGCGGCGCTAGCGGGAGACGACGCACTCGATATGCAACCGCTGCAGCACTACCGAGGATGGCTCACCCCCGTGCGGCGCTCTCGAAAATCTTATTTCTTATATACTTCTTATTTGTTGCCTTCGTTCGGGCTCTGCTTGCTGGCACCGTTCAGGAGTACCCACAGAACGATGGAGATTACCGAGAATACGATGATGGCAATGAAGTTGGAATCATACGCACCACCGGCGGATTCCAGCAGCTTGGACGAAATCATCGGTCCGGCAATAGCAGCCGGCAGCAGCGAGAAGTTGGTGATACTGAAGTTCGTGGTGAAGTTCTTCGGGCCGAAGGACAGGCTGGTGTAAGCCGATGTGATGGTCGGTGTACCACCATAAGCCAGGCCAACGAAAATCAGGCCGACGGTCACGAGTACCAGCGAATTGCTCTTTCCGGCGATAACCAGCAGGATACCGGCAATCAGCATGAAGCCGAGGTTGATCAGCGTGGATGTCTTTCTCTTGAACTTATCGAAGTTGTTACCGGCAACGATACGGCCTGCACCATTGAACAGGGATACAATCATACCCAGAATAGCGGAACCGCCGTAAGCAACGGAGATGTTCGCCGCACTGTTGATAACCATCAGGCCGGCAGAGTTCAGGAAGATGGCCCAGAAGAAGAAGATCCAGAAACGGGATGTCTTCAGCATCTCGCCAGCGGTGTAGTCCACCATGTTGGATTCTTCCTTTGGAGCCTCTGCAGCTTCATCCTTCGCCGGAGCAGCCGGTGCTTCCGGTGCCTTGATAACAACGGCAGCGACTACCAGAACAACCGCGATAGCGATAGCCAGCAGCTTGAAGGTTGGGAACAGCCCCATGGAACCTACCAGGCTGGTAACGATGGAGCCGAGCAACAGGCTGCCCAGACCGAAGCCCATCAGCATGATACCGGAAGCCAGACCGACTTTATCCGGGAACCACTTGGTGATAGTGGAAATAACTGCGTTGTAACCGATTCCAACGCCGCCTCCGCCGAATACACCATAGAAGATGTACAGCTTCATCAGGCTGCCGGACGAATCTGCTGCATTCAGCATGGATACGCCAAAGAAGCCGATGAACAGGCATACTGCGGTAATCAGGAAACGAATCTTGACATTCAGCTTCTTGCTGAGCTGACCACCGATGAAACCGCCGAGGCAGAAGCAGCAAATGGAAATCGTGAATGTCATCGAGAGCTGGGATACTGTCCAATCCGTGTAGATTTCACTGAACGGAGTGCGGAACAGCGACCAGGCGTAAATCAGGCCTTCGAACAGCAGAACTACTGTTCCGACAGCCAGATACAACCATCTTTTACTGTTG
>CAVGMK010000233.1:0-2529 GCA_963630135.1 Oscillospiraceae bacterium | reverse complement strand
CGGAAACGCTGGGTGTCAGCCGCCAGTCCGTTTCCAAATGGGAGAACGGCTCCAGCGACCCCAACACCTCCAATCTGATTGCGCTGGCAAAACTCTATAAAATCTCCCCGGAGAAACTGTTGGAATGCGCGACAGGAACGTCAAAAGACGGAAATGAAATGGAATAATGGGAAAAATAGCGGGAAGCCTTATAATCAAGGCTTCCCGTTTCGATACCATAGTTGATTGAACGATTCCCCAATTATACATGAGGTGACGATTCTCACAAAATCGATAGTAAGTATAAGATACAATGGTCTCCTATATACAAGGTTCCGAGACAAGGCGGACCTCTTCGACTCCGTTGTCCGGGAAGCGGCAATCGGAAATCGGCGCGTGGTGTTATTCTGTTTGTGGCCGAGTCGACTTGACGGCAACCCAGTGCAGGATGATAACCGGCGCAGTGGAGATATTCCCTGAACCCGAGCTGAAATAAATGAATAATAATACTTAAAAATGTGAAAATATGTATTGAATAATGATTTAAGGTCACGTATAATTATTGAAAATATTATACACGATTCCATTATTGATTAGGAGGAACGAACAATGAAGAAGAGAGTAGTGGTGATGGCGCTGGTCGCAGCGATGATGTTCGCGATGACCGCATGCGGCGGAAGCGGAAGCAGTTCCGAGACCGTAACTTACAAGGTAGGAACCGAACCGACATTCCCACCGTTCGACACAACAGATGATGACCAGAACATCGTTGGTCTCGATATGGACCTGATTAAGGCCATCGGTGAAGACCAGGGCTTCGAAGTCACCTTCGAGAACCTGTCTTTCGACGGACTGATTCCGGCTCTGAAGGCCGGCAACATCGACATCGTGGCTGCCGGAATGAACAAGGACGATGAGGAGAGACAGAAGCAGGTAGACTTCAGTGATGCTTATTATGAATCCCAGCTGTATGTTGTTGTTACAGAAGACAACACCACTATTAACAGCATTGACGACCTGACATCGGATATGAAGGTTGCGGCACAGACCGGAACCACCGGTGCAAGCAAGGTACAGGAACTCAAGGATGCCGGTAAGATTAAGGAAGCCGTTATCCTGGACGGTCTGGACACTGCCATGATGCAGCTGATTAACGGCGATGTATCCGCTGTTATCAACGACAAGCCGGTAAACGAAGCTTACATGAAGAAGCAGCCGGATAAGGTTAAGATGGTGGGCGAAGCGCTCAATGCGGAGAACTACGGATTTGCTGTAGCAAAGGGCAACGACGAGCTGCTCGAGAAGATTAACACCGGTCTCAAGCACATCAAGGAGAACGGCACCTACGACGAACTCGTGGACGAGTGGTTCAACAAGTAGTTCTCGATTCGGTGCGAAGGAATAAGAACGCGAAAGAATGTTAGCGCGAAAAAATATGAGGTCGCACCGATGAACCGGAGCCGGGGACATATTCGATGATAAGGTGGAAACCGGGCGTCTCGGGATGTGGAAATTTATTTTTAGCAGAAGATAATTGACCTTTGGCCGGGTCTTACGGTCAGAGGTCAATTTCGATGTTTCATGCAGGAGGTTATTGTGGCGGAATATATACAAGGAATTTTTGTCGCGGCCAGAGGTGTGCCGACGACGCTGATTATCTCGCTGGTGGCGGTCTTCATCGGACTGGTGCTCGGCCTGCTGGTGGCGATTGCGAAGATGTCCGGTAGCCGGATTCTGCGCGCGATTGCTACCATCTACGTGGACGTGCTCCGGGGCACGCCGCTTCTGGTACAGGTTCTGATTCTGGCCTATGGTATTCCGCAACTGATTCAGGCTAACCTCGGAATTCCATTCCATTGGGTGCATAAAATTGTCATTGGATTCATCGCCTGCGGCGTCAACAGTTCGGCGTACATGGCGGAGATCATCCGAAGTGGATTGCAGGCGGTCGATATCGGGCAGTCGGAGGCGGCTCGCTCGCTGGGGCTCTCGAAGCGCATGACCATGCGGTACGTCATCATTCCGCAGGCCTTCAAGATTATCGTGCCGGCGATGGGCAATGAATTCGTCACATTGATTAAGGAGACCTCCATCCTGTCGGTGGCAGCGATTGTGGAGGTAACGAGACGAGGGACGCTGTGGGCGTCGTCGTCCTTCCTTTCCTTCCAGGCGTACATTGGCGTGGCGATTATCTATCTGATAATGACGCTGACGCTGTCCAGACTGGTGGCATATATCGAGAGGAGGTTGGCACAAAGTGATAGAAGTTAAGAATTTGGAGAAATCCTTCGGGAAGCTTCGTGTCCTGAAGGGCATCAACGAGACCGTTAAAGACGGAGAAGTGGTATGTATTATCGGTCCATCCGGATCCGGTAAAAGTACGTTTCTCCGATGCCTCAATCTCCTCGAGGAGCCGACGGCCGGGGACGTCATACTCGACGGCGAGAAAATCAACACTCCGGACGCGGATATCGACGCCATTCGGGAGAAGCTGGGCATGGTATTCCAGAATTTCAACCTGTTCCCGCACATGACGGTGATGGGTAACAT
>CAVGMK010000232.1:0-2533 GCA_963630135.1 Oscillospiraceae bacterium | reverse complement strand
TGCTTCCTACTTGCGATAATACCGGCTCTCCTGCGGATTCATGATGGCCGTGCCGCAGCCGCGGTCGGTGAAAATTTCCAGGAGCAGGCAATGCGGGATACGGCCATCCAGGATGTGGACCCTGCCCACGCCGCCGGCAATCGCCTTGAGGCAGTTCTGCACCTTCGGAATCATGCCGCCGGTGATGATACCGCGGTCAATGAGGCTCTGCGCTTCATCCGGATACAGCTCCGAGATGAAAGATTCCTCGTCGTTGATGTCCTCGTACACGCCGGAGGTATCGGTGAGGAACGCCAGCTTATCGGCATGCAGCGCTTCCGCCACCGCCTCTGCAGCGTAATCCCCGTTGATATTATAGCTCTGGCCATCATCACCCATTCCGATTGGGTAGATGATTGGCAGGAAGTCGTTGTCTAGGAGGTCAAAAATAACCTTCGCGTCCACCTCACGCACCGACCCGACATAGCCGATGTCTTTGCCATCCGGCATGGCTCTGTCCGCCTTCATCAGGCAGCCGTCCTTGCCGCTGATGCCTACGGCACGAACGCCCAGCTTCTCCGCCAGCGTCACCAGATCACTGTTCACCTTGCCCAGTACCATCTCCGCGATTTCCAGCGTATCCGCGTCCGTGATGCGGAGACCGTTATAGAACTGTGGTTCTACGCCGGCTTTCTTCATCCAGCGGCTAATCTCCTTGCCGCCGCCGTGAACGACAACCGGCTTGAAGCCGCAGAGCTTCAGCAGTACAACGTCTTCAATGACGTGGTTCATCAGCGATTCATCCAGCATGGCACTGCCGCCGTATTTGACGACGATAATCTTGCGGTTGAAGCGCTGAATGTACGGCAGGGCTTCGATGAGCACCTGGGCTTTCTCCAGATATTTATCTAATTCCATTAAACTATTATCTCCCTCTATCTTGCAATTGAATATGCATCCTTATCTATGACAGGTAGCCATGCGCCCATAATAACACGGCCATAATATTATGCGAAGTCTTTGCGATTTCTCGCGCTGTGCGAACCACCGGCGACTGACTGAAACGTGTAGTCTCGTGCCGCATGGCGTCGCATCGCGTGATCTCATGCCGCGTAACGTCGCATCACGTAATCTCACACTGCTGTCAAGAATCTATTATCTGCAGAATTACGAACGATACGATCCATTAATCTCCACATACTTGTACGTCAGGTCACAGCCCCACGCATAAGCTTCCTCATCGCCGTCGTGCAGGTCGATTTCGACGGTAACGACCTTCTCGGACATCACCTTCGTTGCGAAATCATCGTCGAACGGTACAGAAGCGGAGCCCTTGCACACTTCCACACTTCCGGCTGCAGAGGTCACGCTGACATCCACGTTAGACGCGTCGAAATCGCAATCCGCATAACCGATGGCGCAGAGAATTCTGCCCCAGTTCGCATCCGCGGCGAACACGGCTGCCTTGAAGAGCGACGAGCAGATGACACTCTTGGATACCATTCTTGCCGCATTCTTGTCCGGTGCGCCAACAACATGGGCTTCCAGGAGCTTCTCGCAGCCTTCGCCGTCGCCGGCAATCTTCTTGGAGAGATCTACCGCTACAATGTGAAGCGCCTCGCAGAAGGCATCATATGCCGCGCCCGTTCCGGTAATCTCTTCGTTTCCGGCCAGTCCATTCGCGATGACCACAACCGTATCGTTGGTGGATGTGTCACCGTCCACGCTCACCTGGTTGTAGCTGTCCAGAATCTCGTCTGAGAGTGCCTTCTGTACCATCTCCTTGGAGATGCTGACGTCTGTACCGATAAAACTCAGCATCGTCCCCATGTTCACGTGAATCATGCCGCTGCCCTTAGCGATACCGCCGATGGTGCAGATCTTGCCGTCCAGCTCGAACTGAACCGCGCATTCCTTGATGTAAGTATCCGTCGTGCGAATCGCATCTGCTGCCTTCGCGGAACCTTCCTCGCTCAGGTTCTCTGCGAGCACCGGAATCGTCTTCTCGAACGGCGCGATTTCCAGTGGCACACCGATAACGCCGGTCGCAGCCGGGAGGACATTATTCGCATCCAGCCCCAGCGCCTTCGCTACCAGCTCGGTCTCCTGCTGCGCAATCTCCTCGCCGTTCGGCGTGCAGGTGTTCGCGTTGCCGCTATTGCAGATGATGGCCTGCGCCACGCCGTCTGCCAGATGCCGCTTCGTCACCGCGATGTGCGCTGCCTTCACCTTATTCTTGGTGTAGACCGCCGCCGCATTGCCCGGCACCTCGCTGACAATCAGTGCAAGGTCGCCTTTCTCCGCATTCTTGCCAATGCCGGCATAGCCGCCAGTCGCCTTGAAACCCTTCGCCGCTGTAACGCCGCCTTCGATTACCTTCATTGTGCTCATAATTTCCTCCTGAATCTCCTCGCAGCCTCGCTGCGGTATTTTACTAGTTAATTGTCAAAAACGCATGGCATAATAATACATTATCATGTATAAACATTCAAGTTATTCTTGTACTTTTCGCCATACAATTGCTTCTTTCGTCCCTCTGCCTGGTATATAATGG
>CAVGMK010000231.1:0-2544 GCA_963630135.1 Oscillospiraceae bacterium | reverse complement strand
CCGCGCGACCGATATATGCTTTTGACGGAAGTTGCTGGTACATTTCCGTTAGAATATTTCGAACAACAGAGAGCGGGTCTCCCTCGTTATTCTGGTAATGCTCGAAGATGAGTTTCTTGTCGCGGTTGATGAGCGCCGCTTTGGTCGTGGTGGAACCGGCGTCAATGCCGAGGAACACCGCGCCTTCCGCGTCCTGAATGTCCGCACGCTGTACCTTCGCCTTGGCATGGCGTGCCTTGAATTCCTGATACTCCTCCTCGCTTCGGAAGAGCGGCTCTAAGCGCTTGGTGCCATCCAGCTTCGTCGAATCCGTATGCTTGATCCGGTCAATCAGGTGCGCCAGCGTCGTGTGGTCAGATTCCTTCGCAAGAAGTGCCGCACCAATCGCCACGAAATAGTTGGCATTCGACGGGAAGATAACCTCCTCGTCTGTCAGATTCAGCGTCTCGATGAAGCGCTTCCGAAGTTCCGAGAGGAACTGAAGCGGGCCGCCGAGGAAAGCCACATGCCCCCGAATCGGATGACCGCAGGCCAATCCGCTAATCATCTGGTTGACCACCGCCTGGAAGATGGAAGCGGCAATGTCCGCCGTCTTCGCGCCGTCGTTAATCAGCGGCTGAATATCGGTCTTGGCAAAAACGCCGCAGCGGGACGCAATCGGATAGATGGTCTCATAACCCTTCGCGGCCTCATTGAGCCCTTCGGCATCGGTATTCAGAAGCACCGCCATCTGGTCGATGAACGCACCGGTACCGCCGGCACAGGTGCCGTTCATGCGCTGCTCCACGGTGGATCCGTAGAACGTAATCTTCGCATCCTCCCCGCCGAGCTCAATCGCCACATCCGTCTGCGGAATAATCGTCTGTACTGCCTCGCTGCAGGCGATGACCTCCTGCTCGAAGCGAATGCCGAAGAGATTGGCCAGCGACAGTCCGCCCGATCCGGTGATGACCGCATCCAGCTCCATATCGCCTTTCTCTCTCATCAAATCTTCCAGGAGTTCCCCCACCTTCTCGAACACGTTGGACATGTGTCTCTCGTAGCGGGAGTAGTAGATCCGATTCTCATCATCGAGAATCAGGAGTTTTACGGTTGTTGAACCTACGTCAATTCCTAATCTCATATGCTAAAAACAAGAACGATGCATCTCTGCATCGCGTACCTCCTTCAATAATTACCTGCTTGCTTATTTCGTGTTTTCATTCCGTTCGTTTCGGAACCAATCGGAATTTCTCGATAAAACGGACGACTCCGAGCACCGAATCCGGATTTCATTCGAAATGGGCATGGCAGTCCACGCGAATCCGAAGGATTCCGAGAAACCGAAAAGGAACGAAGATGAAAGAAAACATGGGCAAACCATAAGCCGGGTTCTGTATTAGACGATCATCCATCTTGTACTGCAATTACTTGCAGCATCCAGCGACTTACCTTAGGACCGCAGCGGGCAACTGCACGAAAGGCCCGTTCTTAGTCTTGCTCCGGATGGGGTTTACACGGCCGCATTGTCTCCAATACGCCGGTGAGCTCTTACCTCACCATTTCAACCTTACCACGGCATTACCCGTTTCGGCGGAATGTTTCTGTTGCACTTTCCCTATAGTTACCTACGCCGGACGTTATCCGGCATCCTTGCCCTGTGGAGCCCGGACTTTCCTCACACCGAAGTGCGCGATCGTCTGGTTTACCCAAGTTTCCTTATATATTTACATTAAATGAATGTAAAATCATGTTAATTATGTGAATTTTTATTATTTTCACGGATACAACGGACGAAATTCACCGCAATCATCGCCATAATAATCAGCCCGACGTATCCCTGCGGCGGATACAGATAAGCCACCAGCTTCTTGAAGCCGGAAAGCCCGATTCCATAACCGATGAATGCCGCTACCACCAGGATGGGTTTCTTCCATTTGTTCTCCGGCAGCCGTGTACTGAAGCCGTAGAATGTGCTTGAGGCCGTCGCATAGATGGAGCAGTAGAGAATTACGGCATACACCGCACTCAGCAGGCTCGATATCCGGAAGGAATATCCCAGCATCGGAAGATCCAGTGACGCGGAATACGCCATGTCCTTCCGAAGCACCATCAGGAGGAGCACCGTCATCAGGCAGGGAAGCACGGCGCCCAGGAGAGCCCCGCGGTATGCCGTCTTCGTATCCTTCGCCAGCAGGGCGGATTCCCCCGCCATCGTGATGAAGCCCAGCGAATTATACGCCGCGAACACGAATCCCGAGAACCACCACACCGGCGCCATCTCGCTCGGCTGGAAACCGCTGGTCGCCCCGCTCTGATGGAAATCATCGGAGCACAGCACGAGGACGATGGTCACGATGCCAATCAGGAAGACAAAAGGCATAATCTTGCTGAATATCCTGGATAGCCGCTCGAAATTCCCGAACACCGTAGCGAGCACCAGCACAACGATGATGATTCCGCCGATGTGTGTGTCCCAGCCGAGCTGCTGATTCAGCAGCGATCCGCCCGCCGCGCTCATCGAGATAATCAGCGTGTAATAGGTCGCACCGATGACATACCCGA
>CAVGMK010000230.1:0-2556 GCA_963630135.1 Oscillospiraceae bacterium | reverse complement strand
TTCCAGGCATCCGGCGTATCGGAAATGTCTGCATCAATTCCGGAACAGCCATACAATCAAGCAACCCGCATCGCCGTCATGGACATGGCGGCCGCTTCCGGTCTGACGCTGGTAGACAATGCAGAGCGCGACGTACTCCATTCCTCCACTTACGGAACCGGCGAGATGATACTGGATGCGCTGAATCAGGGCTGCGAGCAAATCTACATCGGTCTGGGCGGAAGCGCCACGAACGACGGTGGCATTGGTATGGCCGCTGCACTGGGCGTACGATTCTTAGATGAGAATGGGCAAGAACTGGCACCCGTACCTGTATCCATGGCAAAGATTGTCTCCGTGGATGCATCCGGCATGGATGCACGGATGCAACAGGTTCCGATTACCATAATGAGCGATGTCCGGAACCCGCTTCTCGGCAAGACGGGGGCCACATACGTATACGGTCCGCAGAAAGGCGTCACACAAGAACAGCTGCCGATTATCGACAGCTGGATGGAACATTATATGGATTGTGTAGAGCAATGTATTTCGAGAGAAATCCGCACGATTCCGGGTGCCGGCGCGGCCGGAGGTCTGGGCGCAGGGCTACTTGCTTACGGCCGGGCAACAATGAAGTCCGGGATTGAGACCATTCTCGAATTGACGGATTTCGATGCACTCCTCCGGGATGCGGACTTTGTCATCACCGGCGAAGGACGAATGGATTACCAGTCGGCTTACGGCAAGGTCGTGTCCGGCGTGGGTATGCATTGCCAGGCGCAGGGCGTGCCGTGCTATGCACTGGTGGGCAGCATCGGAGACGGCGCAGAGGCGCTGTACGATTACGGCATCACCAGCATCTTACCGACGGTAAACGGTATCATGACGCTAGAAGAAGCGATATCGAATGCCGAGCCGCTATGCTACGACGCAGCGGTGCGGCTTCTTCGTTTCGTGTGCCCGCAGCACTCCTGATGGTGGCTCGCGGTTCGGTATCTCTTCCGGGATTTCAAGAGTTCCATACAACGTCTGATTTCCACTACAGCTATGTATCAGCCGGATTAACGCCTGTTTCCTACCGGCAATCCGGCTCTTTCGATTCTCGCCGCGCAAACACCAGTCATGCAATCTGTTCAAGCATCTGTTTTGCCAGGTTATTGCAGCTCCTCGGATTTGAAGGTGTTATATCCGCGGAGCTACTATCTGCCTCCTACCGCCGGTCGCGGTTCCGCCGCTTCCGGTCTTCGCCGCGAATCAGGTTGTATATCAGGAGGAAGATGGCCCGCGCAAGCGCAAAGACGATGAAGCAGAAGAGGAAGCCGCCCATTCCGGCAACCACGTCGTCCATCTCCATGTTGCCGGTACCGTAGTAGCCCTGCCCGATTTCGATGGCAAAGGTCAGAACCAGCATCACGGTGAAGGCGTAGATGAAAGCAATCACCAGGATATGATTCCGAAGGAGCTGGAAGACGAAATACGCTCCCAGTACCACCACCATGCCGATGATTCCCATCACGATGAAATGGAGCTTCTTATCGTTATTGTAATATCCCCAACCGTTGTTCAGGGACATGATTTCGCTGTGAATCTGCGCTGTCCAGAGGACAATGCGGTAGATGAATTCACTCATATATTACTCTCCCAATTCCTATTACTTCCATCCGATTTGAATCAAGCCCTTCTCCGTCACCACGGCGTCCATCCGGACATCGAATTTATCCGTCGCCACATTCACCATCAGCAGCTTCTCCGGGCAGAGTGCCATCTTGACGAAGGATGTGTTCGCCAGGTAGCGGTCGTAATAGCCCGCGCCGTGGCCCAGGCGGTTCCCCCTCGGATCACAGGACAGGCACGGAATGATAGCAAGGTCGATTTCCTCCGGTGCCACCGTCACAGCATCCGCATTCGGCTCGCGGATGTCATATTTTCCCAGGTGCAGGTCTGCATCGCTCTGATAGAGCTTCGCTTCCATCTGGTTGTCGGACAAGCAGAGCGGGATGCAGATTCTTTTACCCGCTTCCAGCGCTGCGGCAATCAGCTCATCTGTGATGACTTCCTTGCCGTAATTCATGTAGGCGAAGATGGTCGTCGCGTTCCGATACAGCTCACTTCCGAGGATGTGCGCGGTAATCTCCCGGCTGGCCGCGCGGAGGTAGTCCTCGTCCAGCTCCTTCCGGGCCGCCTTGACCTGCTTCCGGAGCACCTCCTTCCGGGCACGAATGCTGTTCGCCATCATCTGGTCGCCTTTCGTGTTCAAAGTCTCTATCATTCTCATCGAATGTCCCTTCCTTTCTGTCACCCATCCATCCCGGTAACTTCTATGCCGGTTATTTCCTATGTTTCTTATTTTCCCATTATCTACGAATTATCCGCGAAATGTTGTTCACCGAGTGGAATTCCCGAAACAATTCGGTGAAATTGGTGAAATTGACGAAATTACAGAATGCAGATCCGCGCCGTACTGCCGCCGGTCTTCTCCTTCCGCACCTGAATCTGCCGGTCAATCCGCGTCTGCAGCTCTGACACGTGGGAAATGATGCCCACAATGCGCCCGCCGTCCTGTGCCAGATTCTGCAT
>CAVGMK010000229.1:0-2599 GCA_963630135.1 Oscillospiraceae bacterium | reverse complement strand
ACGTAAGGAAGAGGTTTAATGATGCCTGGCATATCTGCTTCTTCTACGAAGCGAAGAGCGGCTTTGCAAATTGCCGTCTGCATTTCTACGTTGTGAGGTTCTCCTGCGTTCGCGCCCATTGGAACAACCGGCGCTACGCCTCTCGGAGATCCCTGCTGTTTACAAACCGGTGGAAGCGCTGCGATAATGCAGGTCGAAATTCCAGCCGATTCAATTGCTCTCTGCACCAATACGGTGGAGCGGTGGCAGGTCCCTCATCCAGCAGTCAGTATAACGATATCCGTTTGCTGTTCTTTGAATAATTCTGCAACCTGTGGTCCAATCTGGTGCGTGAAGGTCTCGATATCTCCGCCGCCGCCCATGAATCCGGCATTGGTCTCGCAGAATTCCTTGATGAAACCTTCTTCTACCAGTTCCATCATGCGCTGATATGGCCACATGGAGTTGATGTCTCTGTTGACGTCCGTATGGTCATAGCCACCGTGCGTAATCATCAGTTCGTCCGGCTCTACGTCTCTTGGAATCTTACGCCATGTCTGGTCACCGGCCAGCTTATACGGCTGCTGTGTCTTCAGATGCACTCCGCAGGCACTGGCGAAACCAACTTTGCACTCACTTAGAGGCTTCGTCAGCGGTGTCCATACCGGAGGTGGCGTAATCGGCGTGTAGATTTCCGATGTCATATTCTTCTTGGTTGTTATCTTCATAACTTATCCGTCTCCTCTCTCTCATATTGATCCTTCTCGAGCTCTACATAGCTCATCAGGAACTTCACTTTGTCGCCCACTTCGGGTTCGTTCTCGCAGATGAGGCAACGCTTCGGTAGCTTCAATACACCCATGCGTGCTGTTATCTGTACGTAGAAGTACGTGTCATTCAAATCTGTAATCGTTCCCGTGTGTACGGTCGCTTCGTTATTCACATGTAATCCATGTACGATCATAACTATTCTCCCTGAGCGATTCCGTTGTTCTCCTCAATAAGATTCGGATTGTATTTGCGTTCTGCGTTGTTGATCTTCTCTCCGGCCACTTTGTTCTTCAGCATGGTTACTGCACGGAGTGCGGTATCTTTCGTACCGGTGTTAAGCTGAAGAATATCTTCTACGTTACCGTGATCGGTGACGCAATGGTCGACCATGGTATCCATGTACTTGTTTCCAACGACCAGAGCACCCTGCACGCCGCAGTAGGAGCAACCAACAACTGGAATTCCCAGCTTACCGACCTGCTCGATGTGAGATGCGAAGTCGATGTGATTGTTGCCGAAACCTTCTGTCGTCACGATGACACCATCCGGCTTAATGGCTTCAACAATTGCTCCCAGCCGCTTGGATACGTAGAATTTCTCCGTATTCGCCTGTGGGGATCCGACGAAGATGACACCGAGAAGGTTAATCTCATCGTCATTCACCAAGTTCTCGAGATATGGCTCTCTCCAGTAGTAGAGCGATGTCTCCTTCGTATCCGGCGTAATGCAGGTGAGGGCGTGGATACCACCATCTCTTACCTCATTCACCCGAAGGAATACCGGTACATTACCGAGGTCAACGTTCGGTCTGCCGCCTAAGAATCCGCACGGTTCATCCGGCAGAATCAGGTTGTCGTGCATCGCACCCTGACCCATGATTTCCTTGACCAGAACGACATCGATGCGGTCTTTCTTGTCGATGTCCTCATAGATTCTCTCTTCCGCCGCATCCTCGACTTCCTTCTTCTTCAAGACTTCTCGAATCTCCTGCGTGATGACATCCATTGCCTGATGGCTCGCAAGAGGTCCCGGTCTCTCCATTCCGGTTCCGCTCTTGATGGTAGCGTTCACATGAATGATGAAGGCTTCCTTCTCCGGCGATCCCGGACGATCCCAGCATACGTTGTTCTCATAGATACCGCAGCTTACGTTCGCTTCTGCTGTCTGAAGACCATCTTCGTCTGTTCCGGTAAGGAGCATGTACACATTGGTCATCTCGAAGGTGATACCTTCTCCAATCTCGCCTTCCTTCTTAACGGCGATTGGCTGTACATCCATCATGGTGTTGACATATACATCCTGCTTCTCCGGGCGGATGATATCCAGCGTAATCGCTGTTACCAGCTCGTTTGCATCGCAAGCTTCCGGCACGAGGCTCTCACGAACGGTGAGTACTCCATCTTCGAAAGATGTCTTGTCACCAAGAACGACATCCTTAACCGGGAATGTGTAATTCTTCAGCGTGTACTTTACTTCATCTTCTTCCACTGCTGCTTCAGCGATTCCGGCACCTGCGGCACCTTCTGTAGCTACCGCAGCGGCGCTAATCGATGCCGCCTGCGTAGCGCATACGCCTGCTCCACCGGCACCGGTCGGAATCTCGATATCAATGTTTTTACCCTCTCCAATATGAAGCTTAATCACGCCACCGGTAGCCGATGCTGTCGGTACGGCAGCTCCTGTATTCTCGAGCACCGGCGCTTCTTCTTCCTCCGCGGCAACTGGTGAATCCTCTTCTATCTTCGCCATGCCGGATACCAGATCCGCCGTCAGTGGCGTGAGCGAATCGCAAGTCTTCTCCAGCCGTGCACCGATGGCTTCGCCGATTCGAATGGCGCCATCCGTATTC
>CAVGMK010000228.1:0-2627 GCA_963630135.1 Oscillospiraceae bacterium | reverse complement strand
GCTCACCTCCGACCAGGCGACCGCCTATTACTCGCTGGCCATCTCGCTGGTGACGATTCTCGCGGCGGTGGTCGGGCCGATATGTGGCGTCCTGTCGGACAGGCAGGGGCGGAAGAAATTTCTTTTTACCACAATTGTCGCCGTCGGCGTGGTGACGTGCTTCCTCAATGGTTTCATGACGGGATGGCTGATGTTCCTCACGGTCTTCGTGGTGACGAAGCTCTGCTACAGCGCGTCACTGACCATCTACGACTCCATGCTCGGCGATGTGACGACGGAGGAGCGGATGGACGAGGTCTCGTCGTACGGCTTCGCGTGGGGGTACATCGGGTCGTGCATTCCGTACGCGATTGCGCTGGTGGCATACGTGCTGGGGCCGGACATGGTCGGCGTGCTGCCGGACTGGCTGTCGAAGACGATTGGATTCGGCGTCACGGCGCTGTGGTGGCTGGCGGTGACGGTGCCGCTCCTGCGGACCTATCACCAGCGGAATTATACGCCGGCCTGGGAGGCGTCCGTGGGGCGCGCGTTCCGGCAGATTTGCGGGACGCTCCGGAAGATTGCGCGGGGGGACCGGAAGGTGCTGCTGTTCCTCGTGGCGTTCTTCCTGTACATCGACGGGGTCGGCACCATCATCAACAATTGTATCAACATCGGCACGGACATGAACCTGAACACGGTCGGCCAGGTCATCTTCCTCCTGCTGACGCAGATTGTGGCCTTCGGCGGGTCGCTGGTCTTCGCGCGGCTGTCGCGGCGGTACAGCACCACGGCGCTGATTGAGGTGTGCATCGCCGGATATTTCGTGCTGTGCCTGTACGCGCTGACGCTGAAGACGCTGGTGGATTTCGCGATTCTGGCCTTCGGCATCGGGTGCTTCCAGGGCTCGATTCAGTCGCTGTCCCGTTCCTACTATTCCAAAATCATCCCGCCGGAGAACGCCGGCGAATATTTCGGCATCTACGATATCTTCTCGAAGGGCGCATCATTCCTGGGCTCCGCGGTCATCGCCTGGGTGAAGCTGGCGGGCGGCACCATCAACGTGGCGGTGGCGTGCCTGGCGGTGTTCTTCGCGCTGGGATTCGTGTTCCTGCGGGCGTCGGGGAAGTCGGAGGAGCTCCGCCAAAAATAACCGAACCGGAAGTTCTTAGAATTATTCGCATTATAACAGGGGGAAACAGAATCGCTGTTTCCCCTGTTGTCATTTTCATATTAATTCTCCCTCTGCCCCGGAAGATTCTGAATTCTCTATCTCTACTCTTCTTCGCGGAGAAGCATCTTAGCAATGATGATGATTACCGCAAACAGGACTCCGGCCACCGGCCAGATTACCCAGCTAGTATCCCAGTTGTTTCTCGTCAGGGAGACTGCCAGGTAGAGCGCCACGGCAACCAACCAATAGATTGCGGAGACGCGGCGGATAATCGGCGCGTGCTTCTTCTTCATAACCGTATAGTCCCCTTCCTGCAGGAGAACATCATAGCTGCCCTTAATCATGCCAGAGGATACGAAGAGATATACGCCGGTCGCTACCAGGATGAGAAGGATGCCGACCATCGCGGTTCCTATCGCTTCGTTCTCCGTGAGTGCCGAAGCGAGTATCAGCGGTACCGCGCTGAGTACACACAGAACAACGCCAACCGCCACGGCTCTTGTGTATTTCGCTTCATAATGGGCTCTCTTCTCTCGGGCCATTCCATCTACGCCATAAGCGGTATCAATCTCCACATTTTCCAGGTATTCATACCTCTTTGCCTCGTGTCCACACCGGATGAAGAGATACACGGCGGCCGCAACCATCAGCAGAAGAATTGCGACACCAATTACGCCCGAAGTATTCTCGGATAATACGCTTCCCTTCCAAGCGGATAATGCAGCGAGCAGCAGTAGCGGAACCGAGCACGTTACGCACAACGCCACGCCGAAGGCGATAATCGGCGCTTGTTTCCTCTTAAGCGCCAGATACGCGGAGGCTTCCTCCATGCTGACAGCACGCACTTCGCGGCTACTCTCGGAAATGTTCTCTACCGCCACCGGCATCGATTCACGAACCGCATCATCCTTCAGCAGGTAATCCGTCGTAACGCCGAACAGCTGGGCCATCTGCAGTATGCGGTTAATGTCGGGAATGGACTGTGCGCTCTCCCATTTGGAGACCGACTGGCGGGACACCGCCAGCTGTTCCGCCAGCTCTTCCTGGCTCCATCCCATTTTCTTTCGTTCTTCGATAATCTTATCTGCTAATATCATTTTTTCCTCCCACTGCAGGCTGGTGCCCGCATTCCCTTTCGTTATCTATCTTCGTTACTACCTTCAACGGACAATAGAATCCTACTGGAAAATGCGGTTGCATGCTATCAAGCCGGCTTGGCAATTTGTAAATCGCCGGTTGCGAATGCCGATTTCAGGCTACACATCTATCACACAGTGGCTCTCCGAAAGATTTGTTCCGTCTCGCTTCCTGGACGCCGTCCGCGGTGCCCGCATCGCGCTTCGCGCTCCAAGGCCGCTCTGGCGAGCTGCGCCTCTAAGCTCAATCTGCGCTTCGCTTGATTTCGCTAAGAGGGCGCATGCTTCGGCGGAACGGCTGCTGCTCTAAGCTCAAGCTTCACTATACTTCGGCACAA
>CAVGMK010000227.1:0-2666 GCA_963630135.1 Oscillospiraceae bacterium | reverse complement strand
CTTCTTCATCTTCTCCACCCGGGCAATCTGCTTCTGGATGTATCCATCGTATTTGATGCGAACCTCAATTTCATACCTCTCACTTCTCGTCAGTGTTGGCCTGGTCTCGTCATCAATCTCTGCGGTATCTTCATAGTGAATTTCTGGCCTCTTCATCATCTCGCTGAAGGTGAGATTCTTCTCGCTCTCGGCACTGTCGTGATTTCGCAGAAATTCATTCTGCACGTCATTCGAGACACTCTTGTGGCTAATCCGGACAAATTCGTCATCGACATGCTTCTTTTTGGCCAGGAATTTCTGGTAGCGGTCTTCGCTCACCGAGCCATAGCGGTAACCAATTTCCGTGAGGCGACGGTCCGCGTTGTCCTGACGGAGAAGCAGGCGGTATTCCGCCCGGGAAGTCATGATGCGATAAGGCTCATTAGTTCCTTTGGTCACGAGGTCGTCGATGAGAACGCCGATGTACGCCTGGTCGCGGCCGAGGACAAGCGGTTCTTCCTCGCGAATCTTGCGAACCGCATTGATTCCGGCCATCAGCCCTTGGGCCGCTGCCTCTTCATAGCCGGAACTGCCGTTGAACTGTCCCGCGCAGAAGAGGTTCTCCACCACCTTGCTCTCCAGCGACGGGCGAAGGCTCTGGGGGTCGATGCAATCATATTCGATGGCATATGCCGGGCGCACAATTTCGCTATGCTGAAGTCCCGGAATCGAGTGGTAGAATTCCCGCTGAATATCTTCCGGCAGGCTGGAGGACATGCCCTGGATGTACATCTCATCCGTGTCCAATCCTTCCGGCTCCACGAAGAGCTGGTGTCTTTCCCGGTCGCGGAAGCGGGAGACCTTATCCTCGATGGAAGGACAGTAGCGCGGACCCACGCCGACGATATTGCCGGAGTACATCGCGGATTTCTCGATATTATCCAGAATAATCTGATGGGTTTCCGCATTCGTGTAAGAAAGCCAGCAGGATATCTGATTTCCACCGATGTCCTTGCCTTCGTTCATGAAGGAGAAAGGGACGATTTCCTCGTCGCCGAACTGCTCCTTCATCTGGGAATAATCCAGCGTCTTTCCCAGCATTCTAGCCGGTGTTCCGGTCTTGAAGCGGCGCATCGGAAAGCCGTATTCGTACAGCTTCTCTGCCAGCTCGGTGGATGCTGCCAGCCCGTTCGGACCGCTTCGGAATACGGAATCGCCGATGAAAATCTTGCCGCCCAGGAAGGTACCGGTACACATGACCACCGCTTTCGCGTTATAGCGGCACAGCGTTCGGGTGATGACACCGTGAACCACGCCATCTTCGATGACGAGATCCGTCACTTCCGCCTGCTTGAGGTGAAGCTTCTCCTCCCGCTCAATCGTCTTCTTCATTTCGAGGTGATATTTATTTTTATCCGCCTGCGCTCTTAAGGAATGGACCGCTGGACCCTTTGAGGTGTTCAGCATCTTGCTCTGGAGGAAGGTCTTGTCGATATTGAGACCCATCTCGCCGCCGAGGGCGTCAATCTCGCAGACCAGATGACCCTTCCCGGTTCCGCCGATGGAAGGGTTGCACGGCATCATCGCCACGGATTCCAGATTGATACACAACAGCAACGTCTCCATTCCCATGCGCGCCGCAATCAGCCCGGCCTCGCATCCCGCATGACCGGCGCCGACCACAATCACATCGTATTCTCCCATTACCGGCATGTCATATTGATTCTTATTTGAATTCATTTCTGCATTCTTTCCTTCGCTCATGCTTCTCTCCTACGTTTCCGCAGATTCTTTCCTATTCTTCTCTCTCTATTTTCGTCTGTTTTCATCTGAGTAAGAAACCGGCTTCTCACTGTTCCTGATTTTCTCACAGTCTAAATTAATCTTACTTCTTATCTGATTTATAACCTACTATGTTCTTCTTCGGATGAATTGATTTCGATTGTATTGCAGAGCATATATGATTATGGGAACATTATCTTCCCTTTATCTATGTCGCTACTATATTATCTCCGCTCTGCTTCGATTCGTTTCTCCTATTTTCCCAGACAGAATTTCGAGAACACTGTATCCAGGATTTCTTCTCCGGCAGTCTCTCCAATAATCTCTCCCAGGCAGTCATACGCGTTATGAACCGGAATTTCGCAGATTTCAATCGCTTCCCCGCTTTCCAGCAGTGAAATTCCATCCGACGCGGCCAGAAGGCCGCGCTCCAGCGCATTCCGGTGTCTTTCGCTGGTGATAATATTTCTTTCTGTCATGCTCTCGATGCCGGATGCGAACATCTCTCGAATGGCCGCTGCTACGGTATCCGCTCCTTCCATGGTGAGAAGAGAGGTTCGTACCACCTTCACATTTCCGAGGACACGGCATACTTCTTCTTCTGTCACGCAGCAACCAAGGTCTTCCTTGTTGATAACAACCAGGATTTTGCTTCTTTCATTTGTTCTTCTGCTATGATTTCCTTGATATTCTCTATTTTTTCTATTTCGTTCCTCTTTCTCTACTTCATCTGTTTCTCTATCAATACCCCAGTTGGAAGGAATCATCTCCCGGAGCTCCTGCTCATCTGCTTCTTCCAGTGCCTTGCTTCCATCCATCACCAGTATCAGCAAATCCGCCGCTTCCATTTCCTCATGGGATTTCCGAATGCCGATTTTCTCAATTACATCTTCCGTATCCCGGAT
>CAVGMK010000226.1:0-2702 GCA_963630135.1 Oscillospiraceae bacterium | reverse complement strand
GTGAGTGGGCACGATCATAAGTGTCAAGCCGGGTGGCACCGCAAGAGATGAGGTTAGAATGCTCTTGTCCCAGCAAGTCTGGGGCAGGGGCTTTTTTTGATGGCGGCCGCATCAAGTCCTTTCTCTGGAGACTCACAGACATGAATCCACATCGGAAGCCGGTGAGGCGAATTTATCGAATGAATCACCGGAAGAAACACGAGTCGAATTGCGAGACGAATATCCGATGAACGGAATCGCCGGGAGACCAAAGAATTGGTATCCGGGGAGCCGATTCACGGACACGAACCGCAAGGCGAATCTTGGGAAGATGAACGAAACGAGGAGAAAGAAAATGAAAGACATGATGAATGAAGTCAAGATGAAGAAGGAGCGCACCGTTCCATACAAGATGTACCTGTCCGAGGACGAAATCCCAACGCACTTCTACAACGTGCGCGCGGACATGAAGAAGAAGCCGGCGCCGCTCCTGAACCCGGCGACGCTGGAGCCGCTGAAGGCCGAGGAGCTCTCCGCCATCTTCTGCGAGGAGCTGGTGCAGCAGGAGCTGGACAACGACACGGCATACGTGCCGATTCCGGAGGAAGTCCGCGACTTCTACCGCATGTACCGCCCGTCCCCGCTGATGCGCGCGTACCGCCTGGAGGAGGCGCTTGGCACGCCGGCCCACATCTATTATAAGTTCGAGGGCAACAACACCAGCGGCAGTCACAAGCTGAATTCCGCCATCGTCCAGGCCTATTACGCGAAGAAGCAGGGCCTCAAGGGCGTGACCACCGAAACCGGCGCCGGCCAGTGGGGCACCGCGCTGTCCATGGCGTGCTCCTACTTCGACCTGGACTGCAAGGTATATATGGTAAAAGTAAGTTACGAACAGAAGCCTTTCCGCCGCGAGGTGATGCGGACATACGGTGCTTCTGTGACCCCATCCCCGTCCGAGACAACGGAAGTGGGGCGTAAGATTCTTAAGGAGTTCCCGGGGACGACGGGAAGCCTGGGCTGCGCGATATCTGAGGCCGTCGAGGTGGCAACCACGAACGAGGGATACCGCTACGTCCTCGGCAGCGTGCTGAACCAGGTGCTTCTCCACCAGAGCGTTATTGGTCTCGAGACGCAGGCGGCGTGCCGGAAATACGGCATCGAACCGGACATCATCATCGGCTGTGCCGGCGGCGGATCCAACCTTGGCGGACTCATCTCCCCGTTCATGGGCGAGAAGCTTCGCGGCGAGAAGGATTACCGTTTCATCGCGGTCGAACCGGCTTCCTGCCCGAGCATGACCCGCGGCGAGTACCGCTACGACTTCTGCGACACCGGTAAAGTCTGCCCCCTCGCGAAGATGTACACCCTCGGAAGCGGCTTCATCCCGTCCCCGAACCACGCCGGCGGCCTTCGGTTCCATGGCATGAGCAGCGTCCTGTCGGAGCTCTACGATCAGGGCCTGATGGAAGCGAGAGCCTACGAGCAGACGGAGGTCTTCCGCGCTGCAGAGGAGTTCGCGCGAGTGGAGGGCATCCTGCCGGCGCCGGAGAGCAGCCACGCCATCAAGGGCGCCATCGATGAAGCGCTGAAGTGCAAGGAGACCGGCGAGGAGAAGACCATCGTGTTCGGTCTGACCGGCACAGGCTACTTCGATCTCAAGGCCTACGAGCAGTTCAACAACGGCACGATGACCGACGTGATTCCGACGGATGAGGAAATCCGGCAGAGCCTGGCGACGCTGCCGGCGGTGAACAAGTAAGGAATACCCATAAATGATGAATAGTCGGACGTCCCGGCGGGACGCTGGCAAGGTCCCGGGGCGCGGAAGCGGCTCGGGTCCTTGTTCTTTTACCCGCCAAAAGCAAATTGTATCCGGCGGGAACTTCCGGCCGTGCGCACTCTGCCGGTGAGGTCTAATACAGGGGGTGCTTTTCCACTGTATTCCGGAAGTCTAATCCGGGAACCCAACAATCGACTCTTTCGATGCGGCAGGTCTCTAACCGATGTTTCATGATTCCGGAGGTGGGAAGATGAAGAGAAGATTAACAAGCGTCTTGACAGTGCTGGCCACGGTGCTGCTCCTGATGATAGCGTTGTCGGTAACGGCGTTTGCAGCGGAGTACAACATCGACGAGGGCAGTGTCACGATTTCCAAAGATGACGTTGCGCAGTATGTAACACATGGATCGAACCCGGTAGTGGAGGATGCTGCCCCGGTCATTACCCAGAAGGACAGCACCATGCCAACCGGGAACACCATCACCGTTACCACCACGGGTGACAATGTGGCGGAGTTCACCGTCAAGAATGTCAACATTGAGGCGGAGGGCGATGCCATCGACATCGACACCTCCAATGCGAAAATCACATTAGAGGGTGACAATAAGGCCTGCTCCGAGACGGGCTCTGCCATCCATGTTTCGAGCGGTGATCTGACCATCACCGGCAGCGGCTCTCTGGAGGCGGATATTGGCGGCAGTGCAAAAACTAACGAAAACGCCAAAATCGGAAGTCATGAGAAGGAAAACATGTCCGGCAGCATACACATTACGGGAGATGCGACCGTCACCATGAAGGACGACCGAGAAGATGACTACGATGGCGATGGCGCGGGAATTGGTTCAGGTTACGCCGGTGAGATGTCCGGAGACATTCTCATTGACGGAAATGCCAACGTTGCTGCGTTCAGCCAAGCGAGTGGTGCCGGCATTGGTTCGGGA
>CAVGMK010000225.1:0-2722 GCA_963630135.1 Oscillospiraceae bacterium | reverse complement strand
CTCGGTTGCGAAGTTCGCGAGGTGCTCTGTTTGCTCTTCGGCGCCGCATTCGAATTGCCTGCCACCTTCGCCGAGCCCTGCGAGTGTCCTTTCGAGTTACTTCTCGTGCCGGTCGTTCCGGCCTTCGAGCTTCCCTGCGCACCTGCCTTCGATGACTTCGCACCAGTTGACTTCGAACCGGACGACTTCGCACTTCCGGCGTTACCGGTACTCCTCGCGCCGGCAGACTTTGAACTCACGGATTCGAATTCCTGCACCAGTCCGTAGCTCTTCTTCTTCGCATTAGCCGAAGACCTTGCAGCTGAAGACTTCGCGCCCTTCGGGATGACGTATTCCACCGCATCGTCGGTGAGACCCGGATGATTCTTTTGTGTTGGTCCCGTCCGATTTACTTGCTTTCCCATACGTCCATAATTCCTTTATATACAATGTCCGCAGCATGGACCGGTGCACACTTCAGGCTGTTCTCCGACATCTGCTTCACCAGATCCGGATCTGCAATCAGTTCCTTGAGTGCATTCACCACGCGGTTCGGTGTATCCGCATCCTCCCGGACGATGATGGCACCGCCGTTGTCCACCACGGCTTTCGCGTTGTAATACTGATGGTCACCCGTCACGTTCGGCGACGGAATGAAGATGGCCGGACATCCCGACATCGTGATTTCCGATACCGAGAGTGCGCCGGAACGGCAGATGGCAATATCCGTTGCCGCCAGCGTGTTCGCCATATCCTGAATATACGGCAGGATGTGGAGATTCTCCTTCTCCCGAAGGCCCAGTACTTCCAGATTCAGCAGGACCTCCTCGTAGTAGCGCTTACCGGTGCCGAAGAGAATCGTCACATTCGGGAGGTCGCTGTAAGTCCGGATGATTTCAATTGCCGTCTCGTTAATCGCGGCAGCGCCCTGGCTTCCGCCGAACGCGGTGATAACGAAATCTCCTTCCGGAATTCCCAGGATTTCCCGTGCTTTATTTTTATCCTTGCCATAGAACTCTTGGCGAACCGGATTCCCGGTGTACACCAGTTTCTCGTTCTGCTTGAAATATTTGCCGGCATCCTCGAATCCGAGGAAGACCTTCTCCGCGAACTTCGAGAGGAAGCGGTTCGCCATGCCGGCGAAAGCGTTCTGCTCGTGGATGAAGACCTTCGCGCCGAATTTGTGCGCAGCCAGCACCACCGGTACGCTAACGTAGCTTCCGGTGCTGATGATGATGTCCGGCTGGAATTTCTTCATGATGCGGTACGCCTGGCTCTCGCCGCGCTTGGTGACTGCCAGCGTCTCCGCCATCTTCAGGACATTCGAGCGGTCCACCGACTTCGACGGCACCGTCTTCAGGGCGAAACCGTGACGCGGCACGATTTCCTTCTCCATGCCGCGCTCGTTGCCGACATAGAGAATCTCGCATTCCGGATCCATCTCTTTGAATTTATCGCCAATTGCCAGTGCAGGATAGATATGGCCTCCTGTAATTCCACCGGTTAATATGATTTTCATTGCTCTGCCCTCTCTGCTTCCCGAGTCTGCCTCGAGACATTCATAATAATACCCATTGCCGCCATGAACACCACCAGCGAGGTTCCGCCGTAGCTGATGAACGGCAGCGTTACGCCGGTTGCCGGCATCGACGCCGTGACGACCGCCACATTCATGAGAACCTGGAGCGCCAGCATGATGGTCACGCCCGACGCCAGGAAGAATCCCAGCTTATCCTTCGCCTTCGCCGAGATGACGAAGCAGCGATAGATCAGAATCAGATATACGCTCATCAGCACCAGGATGCCGATGAATCCCAGCTCCTCGCCGATGATGGCCAGGATGAAGTCCGTCTGCGCCTCCGGCAGATACAGATTCTTCGCCACGCTGTTGCCGAGCCCCAGCCCGGTCAGCCCGCCGTTGCCCAGTGCAATCAGCGACTGCGACACCTGATATCCGGCGCCCTGCGCATCCTTGAACGGATCGATGAAGTTCGTCAGCCGGAGATACCAGTGGGACTCCGGGAAGAACAGCAGGATGACGATGAGTCCGACGACGCCGGCCACCACCGCGCCCAAGACGAATCCGTTCCACATGCCGGCCACGAACATGATACCAATCATGATGGCCGCGATGATGATGGCGGTCGACAGGTTCGGCTGCTTGATAATCAGCGCCATATGCACCGCAAGGACGCCTCCCAGCACCGCAATCCATCCACTCCGTACCCTCGCCGGCCGTTCGGCTAAGAATCCGGCGGTGAAAACTATCATCGCCAGCTTCGAGATTTCCGATGGGGTCAGACGAACCGGTCCGAACTCGTACCAGCGCGTCGCATTGTTGACCTTAACGCCCAGCGGCGTGAAGAGCAGCGCCAGCAGCGCAATGGACACCACCGCTACAACCACATAATATTTGCAATACCAGTGATAGTCGACCTTGGCGAAGAATACCAGGGCGCCTGTGCCGAGCGCCACCCAGATTAACTGTCTCTTGAGATAGTAATACGGGTCGCCGTAATTGTTGGTCGTCGTGTAATACCCGGCGCTAAAGACCATCACCACGCCGAAGGCAATCAGGATGAACATCAGGATGAAAGCCGGCGCATCGTAGTTCTGCGTCAGCGAACCCAGCATATAGTCCATGCCGCGGCTCGGATGGATGCGAAACTTGCCCCGATGCTTGGCCGTCTTATTCGATTGCTTCTTCTCCTGCTTTCGCCGCATTCACTATTCTCCTGCTTCC
>CAVGMK010000224.1:0-2884 GCA_963630135.1 Oscillospiraceae bacterium | reverse complement strand
TTTCTGTGATACGGTGTTCACGGATTCGTTTCATTGCGTGGAGATCTGTCATGATAGAACTGTACCTGAACTGTGTATTTATTCTAGCGAATTTGAAGAGTACAATCACACGAGTAAGGCGAATAAATCCTCCAAGTCAAGATGGATTATGCCGATAATTGGGTGATTATAAGATTTTTTCGGAAGGGGTTATTATGGATTACAAGAAAATTCTGACAATACAAGATATTTCATGCGTGGGACAATGCTCCATTACGGTGGCACTGCCGATTCTGTCGGCCTGCGGACTGGAGACGGCCATCCTGCCGTCCGCGGTGCTCTCGAATCACACGGCGTTCCCGGAGGGCTTTACCTGTCATGACCTGACGGAAGACATTCCGGCGATTGAAGCACAGTGGCAGAAGGAAGGGATTCGCTTCGAAGCGGTATACACCGGATACCTCGGGAGCTCGGAGCAGGTTGGTATGGTGAAAAATATTTTTGACCATCTGCTGGTTCCCGATGGGAAGAAAATTGTCGATCCGGCCATGGCAGATATGGGCAAGCTGTATCCGGCGTTCGATGCGGACTTCGTGGAGGCCATGAAGGAACTGGTACGCCAGGCCGATATCGTCCTGCCGAACATCACGGAGGCGGCGCTGCTGACGGGAATGGAATATAAGGAAGAATATGATGAGGCATATATACGCGGGCTGACGGCGAAGCTGCATCAGCTGGGACCATCGGTCATCATCCTGACCGGTGTCAGCTACGACAAGAACACCACCGGCGTGATCATCTCGAAGAATGGAGCGGCGACCTACTATCAGCATCCGAAGCTGGCGAGAAGCTGTCATGGCACCGGGGATGTGTACGCTTCAGCTTTCGTGGGTGCATACATGCACGGTAAGAGCGAAGAGGCGTCCGCCCGGATTGCGGCCGACTACACGCTGGCGTGCATCCGGAACACGATAGACGACCCGGACCACTGGTACGGCGTGAAGTTCGAACCGGTTCTGGGGCAGCTGATTCGGGCACTGGGAGAATAGAGAAAAACGGCAGGAACGGCATAAGTTACCGTTCCTGCCATATATTTTGCTTGAATTAACTGCGACTACATATTTTCAATCAGCTACAGGCTTTCAATCGCATCATTCATCTGATCGATGTGAGGCTGCTATTCTGCCTTCACCTCTTTCCAGTACTTGCTGTACAGGTCCTGCACCTCGTCGTCGAGGTTCACCAGCGTATCGCAGTTGCTCAGCGTCTTCGAGGTCGGGAATACGGCCTCGTCGTTCCGGTATTCCTCCTCGATGAGCTTCTGTGCCGCCTTGTTCGGCGTCGTGTAGTGGAGGTAATCGAAGTTCTGCTTCGCTACCTTCGCCTTGCACATATAATTGATGAACGCTTCGGCATTCTCCTTGTTCTTCGAGGTCTTCGGGATAACCCAGGAATCGATGAAGAATTCGGTACCTTCCTTCGGAACCACATACTTCACATCCGGGTTCAGATCCTTCGTGTAGATGTATTCGCCATTCCATACTACGCCGATTGCTGCCGCACCGCTGGCCAGCAGGTCTCTGGCAGAATCGTTGGCGTATTTGTATACCAGTGGCTTCTGCTTCTTCAGAAGCTCGGAAGCTTCCTTGATTTCCTTCTCACTCGAGGTATTCTGGTCATAGCCCAGGATACGGAGAGCAATCATGAAGTCATCGCGGACGCTGTCCGGCATGACAATGCTATCCTTGAATTTCGAATCCCACAGGTCGTCCCAGGAGTCGATAACGGTATCGCCGGTCATCTTCGGATTGTAGATGATGCCGGCCACGCCGACCATGTAAGGCACGGAATACACGTTGCCCGGGTCGAAGGCCTCGGACTTCTTCATGTAAGTCGAGTCGATGTTCTTTAACGCCGGAATATTGTCCTTATCCAACGGCAGGAGCATGTCGTTCTTAATCATCTTCTCAATCATGTAATCCGAAGTAACGACAACATCATAGTCCGCCGTCCCATTCTGAATGACCGGATACATCTCCTCCGCCGTATCAAAGGTATCCTGAATCACGCGGATTCCGGTCTCCTCTTCGAAGGATTCAATCGTTGCCTGGTCGAAATAATCGCCATAGCTGTAGACATATACCTCGCCGTTCTCACCGCTCCGGCATCCGGTGCAGAGAATCGCCGCCATCAGGAGCACTGCGGCGAGTAACCATTTGCATTTCTTCATAGACTAACCCCCTTCAGCCATTGGCTTCTTATGCAGCCATTCTTTCTTTCTTCATACTATTATGGTTCACAATCAAGAGTGCTACGAACGCGATGACAAAAATCACCGTGGACAGCGCATAGAGAGACGGGCGAATGCCAATCTTCACCTCGCTGTAAATCAGCGTGGAGATAGTATTGATTCCGGCGCCCCTGGTAAAGTGCGTTACGATAAAGTCATCCACCGACATCGTGAAGGACAGCAGAAATCCGGATGAGATTCCCGGCATCAGTTCCGGAAGCACAATCTTGCGGAAAGCGTACTTCCGTGACGCACCCAGGTCCAGCGCCGCCTCGAACAGCGTATCCGTCGACTTATTCATCCTCGGTCTCACGGACAGGATGACATACGGAATGCAGAACGTCACATGCGAGAACAGGATGGTGCAATATCCCAGCGAAATGCCGAACATCAGGAAGGAAAGCATCAGCGCAATTCCCGTGACGATGTCCGCATTCAGCATCGGAATGTTGTTGAATCCCAGCAATACCGTCTGCGTGCGCGGTTTCATGCTGTCAATACCGATGACCGCCATCGTTCCGATGATGGTGGCAATCAATGCCGCCAGGAGCGCAATCGACAGCGTGTTCACCAGCGCGCCCAGAATGAGCTTGCTGTGGAACATGTCGGCATACC
>CAVGMK010000223.1:0-2924 GCA_963630135.1 Oscillospiraceae bacterium | reverse complement strand
ACCGAATACCATGTCCACATCGGTCAGCATGTCATAGGCATCGCTTGGCGCATGGAGTGCCTCACCCAGGGTGGAGAGGATACGCTCTTCCGCTGCGCTCAGGGTGTGTTCTTTCTCCCGAAGCGTGGTCTCCAGCATGAAGCGGTATACCTGTAGCGCTTCGCAGGAATCCAGATATCCTTCGATGGTGCTCCGGTCTGCTTCTAAGAGCTCTGGCGTCAGGAAGGCGGTCTCCGCGGAAATCTGGGAGAGCACCGACATGGCCTGATTGTTCATCTCTGTATATTTCGAATTGGCGTTATCTTCGTCGTGCTTCATTCTGGAGTAGACGAAAGCATATTCCACTTTGCGAATTGCCGCGGTGTAGAGATCCAGTGCCGCCAGAAGCTGCTCCGCGCTTTCCGTGATGTGTCCCTTAAGCTGGGCAAATTCGGCGGACAGCTTCGTTGCCTCTTCCAGGTCCTTCTTCCAGTCCGCTTCATCCGGGTACATCTTCTCTATATTCCATTTGTATTCGGAAGAGATTTCCGAACGATTTTTGATTTCGTTATTCAATTTCATCACTCCTTGTGCTATAATAATAAGCTGAATTATTACGTTAATCGCGCAGTAATTTCCTTGTAATTATAGCACAATGCACCATCAAAGGAAACCAATGGATAAGACTGAACTGTATGAAATATTAGATATTTCCGAGCCGGAAGACTTTACCTATTACGAGAATGTGGCGGCACTCCTGGAGGAAGACCGCGTCATCGAACAGAACCTGATTGATGATCTTCTGCGTGAAGTGAATCTGGCTACGTTGAAAGAGCTCATCCAATCCTATTTCGAAGAATTCCTGAATCGGATTCCGGATGACGAGACCGACCTCTATTTCCTGGCCGACACCATGCGCCTCTCGCTGACCGGCTGCGAAGAAGAGAACCAGCTCAGCGATGCCATCTACCGCTTCCGTAAATGGTACGTCTTAGACCCATCCGTTCGCGACCGGAATACCGGCGAGGAAATCTGCGTTCGCGATGCCCGTTACAACATCAGCGCCTCGAATTTCGTGGGTGAGAAGCCGGAATACGACTTCTCGAAGGCCTACAACTTCGAGATGGATGGGTACGATGTGTCACTCCGTCAGATGATGGAAGGCGCGGAGGCGTAGAACATCATCGTTGAATCCCGATGAGAATGGCGTCACCCATTGGAACCCGTGACGGAGGAGACGAAGTGCTTCGTGCATGATGGAACGGTACGAAGCCTGGAAGCCTGTTATAGATTGATTGGCATCGGATGAATGCGCCGTAGACAAACAGCGCAATCCGATATACACAATCCGATATAGCAGAGAACAGAGAGAATATAGCGAAAGAAGAAAGAAGACACAATGAAACTGAGAATGATTTCAAAAAGTGGTGTTATACCGACCTACGCGACTGAGGGAGCATCGGGAATGGATCTTCGGGCTTATACTGAGGAGCCAATTGTGCTCCAGCCGATGGAGAGAATGCTTGTTCCCACCGGACTGTATGTCGAAATTCCGCAAGGCTACGAAGGACAGGTGCGGGCGCGTTCCGGCCTGGCTATCAAGAAGGGCATTGGCCTGGTGAACAGCATCGGCACCATCGATTCGGATTACCGCGGAGAGCTTCGGGTTCCGCTGATTAACTTCGGTTCGGAGCCTTTCGAGATTCAGAACGGTGACCGTATTGCCCAGCTCGTCATTGCAAAGTACGAGAAGGTGGAAGTGGAACTGACCGATGAACTGAATGATACCGAACGCGGCGAGGGTGGCTTCGGCCATACCGGTGTTAAGGGCTAGAAGAATTTCGGTAGAGAAGTGGCTTGGATTGCACTGCCTCGATGGCAGTCTTAAGGAGATTCACCTTGAATAAGAATCCATAAGAGATTAGCCAGTGTGATAGCCTAGCAGAATGGTGGTTAGAATATGCCGGTATCGGCGTTAAGAGTTAAGACAAGTTCGGAAAGGACAGGATGAATCGAAGAGGGGATATTGAGACAAGAGAATATGCCACATTGGATCCCCGGGCGGCCAGGTCCGCCGATTCCGAAGGACGGATGATTCCGGAGGAGAAATGCCGCTTCCGCACCGATTTCCAGCGGGACCGAGACAGAATCATCCACTCGAAGTCGTTCCGGCGGTTGATGCATAAGACACAGGTGTTTCTCGCCCCGGAAGAGGATCATTACCGGACGCGCCTGACTCACACGCTGGAGGTGGCGCAGGTGTCCCGCACGATTGCGCGTATTCTGAATTACAACGAGGATTTGACGGAGGCGATTGCGCTGGGGCATGACCTCGGGCACACGCCTTTCGGGCACAACGGCGAGGGCATTCTGAATGATATCCTGAAGGAGACGGAACTCGGTGGTTTCCTGCACCGCGTGCAGAGCCTGCGGGTAGTGGATGTGATTGAATCCACACCGAAGCGGCAGGGACTGAACCTGACGGCAGAGGTTCGCGATGGGATTCTGAACCACAGCGGGCCGAACCTGCCGAAGACATTAGAGGGCGAGATCGTCCGCATCAGCGACCGGATTGCCTACATCAATCACGATATCGATGACGCGATTCGAAGCGGTGTGATTGCCGCATCGGATCTGCCGGAAGAATATCTTGCCGTGCTGGGCGCGTCCCATTCGGAACGCATCAACAACCTGATTGCGGATCTGGTGACGGCCAGTGAGAATCAGCCGCATATTCAGCTCAGCCCGGATTTCCAAGAGGCACTGGACGGCCTTCGGGACTACATGTTCGCCAATGTGTATAACAGCAGGACGGTTCTTCAGGCGGCAGCGGATAACCACGTGGATACCGTGATTCGCGAGATGTTCTCGTATTACATGAACCATGAGAACGAGATGCCAACGCTCTACCGCAGCATCGCGGAACGCGAAGGAACTATAGTGGG
>CAVGMK010000222.1:0-2950 GCA_963630135.1 Oscillospiraceae bacterium | reverse complement strand
GGTGCCGCCCATCCTGCGACCGGGATACATCACCAAGGAGATGCTGGAGTTCACGTTGAAGCGCGAAGTGGCCTATGACCCGGCGCTCTTCATCGACCCGACGAAGGCGGGGGCGGACGACTTCCACCCGAAAGCACCGGGCATGAAATACAAGCATTACGCGCCGAAAGCGGAGGTTCGCCTCGTCGAGGGCGAGGACGACGAAGCGGTGCACGAGGTGATGCAGGGACTTCTGCGGGATCTTGAGTCGGATGGCAAGAAGGCCGCTATCCTGGATTACGGCCGGGATAGTCAGGCCGCGGCGAAGGATTTTTTTAGCCGGTTAAGGGAACTCGACCGCGAGAACACCGATGTGATTCTGGTGAGGGCGCTGCCGGAGGGAGAACTTGGATTTTCTGTCATGAATCGGATGCTTAAATCCGCCGGATATGATATCATTCATGTGTAGTTTTTTTGACATATAGGAGGGATGAGGATGATTATTGCAATCGGCTGCGACCACGCGGGTTATCCGCTCAAGGAAGAAGTCAAGAAGAAGCTGCTGGCCGAGGGCCACGAGATTGTGGACGTGGGGACGGATTCCACCGAGTCCGTGGACTATCCGATCTACGGGAAGGCCGTGGGTGAAGCGGTGGTGTCCGGCAAGGCGGAGCGCGGCATTGCCATCTGCGGAAGCGGAATCGGCATTTCCATCGCTTGCAACAAGGTGAAGGGCATTCGCTGTGCGCTGTGCACGTCGGTGGAGATGGCCGAGATGTGCCGGAGACACAACAACGCCAACGTCATCGCGATGGGTGCGCGGATGATCTCGCAGGAGCTGGCTTTCGACATGATTGATACCTGGATGACGACGGAGTTCGAAGGCGGGAAGCACCTTCGCCGCATCAACATGCTGGAGGAAATCTAGCAGGAATATCGGCCAGTTAGATATAATAGATATAGGGGAGACGAAGAGATTAGGAGAAGCCGCGGGCACTTGCTGATGGCAAGGCGTCGGGCTTCACCAGGACACCGCGATGCGGCGGACAGCCCAGAGGGCGGACTGCGCCCGGTGTCACAAAGAACCGTAGTGGAATATTGCAGAGAGAATATTTCAGAACGCAAAAAAATGGAGGAAAACAATGGCTAACGAAGGTAAAGTGTACGTATTTGATCATCCGCTGCTTCAGCACAAGGTATCGCTGATGAGAGACAAGAACACCACGGTCAAGGAGTTCCGTGAGCTCGCCAAGGAAGTGGCGATGCTGATGGGCTTCGAGGCAACCCGCGACCTGCCGGTCAAGGATGTGGAGATTGAGACCCCAATGTGCAAGGCGACGGTGAAGATGCTTCAGGGCGAGGATATCGCAATCGTACCGATTCTTCGTGCCGGTCTCGGATTCGTCGACGGCATGCTGGCGCTGGTTCCGAACGCAAAGGTGGGACACGTTGGCCTGTACCGCGATCCGGAGACCCACAAGCCGGTTGAATATTATTGCAAGCTGCCGGTAGACATCGAGAAGAGAGAGTGCTTCGTTGTGGATCCGATGCTGGCAACCGGCGGAAGCGCTGTGGCTGCCATTGATTTCATCAAGCAGAGAGGCGCCAGAAGCATCAAGTTCCTGTGCCTGATTGCTGCACCGGAAGGAATCGAAGCGCTGCACAAGGCTCACCCGGATGTGGATATCTACATCGCCGCAAAGGACGAGTGCCTGAACGAGAACGCCTACATTCTGCCGGGTCTCGGCGATGCCGGCGACAGACTGTACGGCACGAAGTAGTCGCGCGGCGTAGCAGAGCGGCGCGCCGGAGGCGCGATAGGCGCCTTGTAGCGAAGTACCGGGAGAAGTACCGGGAAACGAATTCTTGCGGAACGTGGGGTAGTGATGAGCCGCGGGAATCCAAGGCAGATGACATCAAGCAAAGTAGGTTATTAGATAAGGTAGTTACATATCGGATGCAGGCGGCAGGGTGCCGCCCACATCCAATGATCTCGGAGAGACGCGCCATCTAAGCGCGAACTTCGAAGCAGGAAGAAGCAAAGCAGGTTATATAAGCAGGTTAGACAGTGCGATAATTCGCGGCAGTTCGCCAGCCCGCGATGACTCGCAACACATTACGGTGGGCTCCAGCCCGGCCGGTAGAAGCGGCCGGGGAGTCTAAGCAGGTAGTTACGGTTATTTAGACATAGAGGATAACAGGCATATTTTTCACAATATGAATAGAACCCAGAGTACGTTCTTTTGGCGTACCCCGGGTTTTCTAGTGGTCAGAAAATGTTATGGAGGAAACTATGAAAGGATACGTTACAGACAAGACAAAACTACGCCGAAGAGTGTTCGAAGAGATTGCCCGCCTCGCTTACGAGGGTGGCGGTCCGGAAGCGCTGGACGACTTGCCGTATAAAATCATTTCCGGTGAGGACGAGCCTTTCCGGGACAGCATCTTCTTGGAACGCGCCATCATCGGCGAGCGGCTCCGCGTGGCGATGGGCATGTCCCTTCGCAAGATTAATGAGCACGCCAATACATCCAAGGGCGTGGACGAGAGCATGATTGCCGAGAAATATTACGAACCACCGCTCATCGACATCATCCGGTTCGCCTGCAACTGCTGCCCGGACGGCGTCACGGTGACCAATGGATGCCAGGGATGCCTCGAGCACCCGTGCCGCGAGGTTTGCCCGAAGAACGCCATCACCGTCTCCAAGGACGGCCGTTCCGTCATCGACAAGGACAAGTGCATCAAGTGCGGCCGCTGCATCCAGGCATGTCCGTTCAGCGCCATCGTGAAGCAGGAGCGCCCGTGTGAAAAGGCCTGCGGTATCAAAGCCATCGGCCGCGACGAATTCGGCCACGCACAGATTAATCAGGAGAAGTGCGTCTCCTGTGGCATGTGCCTCAACAGCTGTCCGTTCGCCGCTATCGTGGACAAAGGCCAGATCTACCAGACCATCAAGGCCATCCAGAGC
>CAVGMK010000221.1:0-2974 GCA_963630135.1 Oscillospiraceae bacterium | reverse complement strand
AAAAAAGAAGCCCTCGGTACATGCATCGTACCTTGAGCTTCTTTCATTCGGCATGAGAGTTTCCCTAACCCATGCCACCTTTCTCTATGACGTTATTGGCGCAACTCTTAGAGAAAAGACTTGTAAATTAATAATATCACGAACAGATTGTATCAGAATCCAGCCACTCTGGCTACCTAATATGCGCTCGCCATCTGGCTAATTTCCTGTACCGTCGAGCTCGGCTCGTAATCCTCCTCACCGAAGACCTTCTGGTGCAGCGTCGTGACATCGGATGCCAGATTCGTCGCCTGTACGTAGGATACGCCACCAACAAGGCCAGACGTCTTGTTGTATGGGAAGCCCTTGCTGTCGCCCACACTTAAGTTCTTCACCTTCAGTGCCAGGCTCATCATGTCCTTGTTGCTGAGATTCGTCTGAATCTCCGGCAGCACCTTGCTTGCGACCTCGTAGAGAGTCTTGATGTCCATCTTCTTCGCCTTCTCCAGCAGCTTCTTGAAGACGATTCTCATTCGGTCAGTCCGCTTGTAATCGTCGCCTACGCCCTTACGAATACGACCGTAGGATACCGCCGCACATCCGTCCAGCGTCTGCTTACCCGGCTTCGTCACCTTGGTATACTTCTTCTTGCCGATAATCTTCGCCGTCTCTTTCGCGTACTTGTTCAGCTGCTCAATCTCGTAGTCTTCGACGTCAATCTCGAGTCCGCCCATCGCATCGATGGCATCCGCTACGCCCTTGAAGTTAACCAGTGCATACTGATCAATATCCAAGTCGAGTGCCCGGTTGATGGACGCAATGGTCATCTCCGTACTGCCATAATAATGCGCGTGCGTAATCTTATCGTAGGTGGAAGTGTCTCCCATCTGCAGATAGGTGTCTCTGTAGATGGATGTCAGCGTAATCTCGCTGGTGGAATTGTTAATCGACGCAATCATAATCATGTCGGTTCGGGAATTCTTCACTTCGCTCAGATCTCTGGTATCGACACCCAGAAGCAGAATGTTGGTATATCCGTCCACCTCATGCTTGTAGAGGTTGGCCGAGCTGTCGAGCTCGGTTCTATTCACGGTATTGAGAATCTTCGTCCCGGCCATCACCGCCGCAATGGCGCCAATCAGCACGATAATCAGCGCAATCAGAAGCGTATTGACCAGGCTTCTGCCGCGTCTTCTCCAGCGTGTTCTCCGGTTTGCGACTTTCTTCGCCATAATTACTCCTCTCGGAATTCTCTTTCATTCAAAAATCCCGTACATTATATACCATCTAACAGAACTTTGCAAATCGCTGAATTCTGCACTCTAACACCGATTGCATTCGCCGGATTCCGTGCACATCAGCCGCACCAATCCGGGTTACTCCCCTTCGTTGGTGACGATTTGCAGATTCCAAGAACGTCAACTTCACTCGTCTTCGTCGATGGCCTTCCGCATCTTCTCGACTTCTTCCTCTGCCAACTGGTCGATTTCCTCTGCCTTATCGAACCCTTCCGTGCTGTCCTTCTGGAACAGGATACGAATGGTCCGGAAGATGAGCTTGATATCTAACACCAGCGAATAATCCTCAATGTACATGAGATCCAGACGGAGCTTGTCATAAGCCGATGTATTATACCGGCCATAGATCTGCGCATAACCCGTCAGGCCACCCTTGACCTTCTCGCGGTAGATGAACTCCGGGATTTCCTGCGAATATTTCTCCACGTGTTCCACGCGCTCCGGGCGCGGCCCCACGATGCTCATCTCCCCCTTCAGGATGTTGAAGAGCTGCGGCAGCTCGTCGATACGAGTCGCCCGAATCACACGGCCCACCTTCGTAATCCGCGGATCCTGATCCACCGCCGGAATCGGCTTGTTATACTTCTCCGCATCCACAATCATGCTACGGAACTTAATTACATTGAAGTGCTTGCCACCACGCGTCACGCGCTCCTGACAGAAGAACACCGGACCGCCGTCATCCAGCTTAATGCAGATAGCGGTAATTACCATGATAATCGACGCCGGAATCATCGCAATCAGGCACAGTACGATATCCATCGTGCGCTTGAGCATCCGCTGAGTCAGCGTCAATCCCTTGCCGTGCGTTACGACGATCGGCGTATCCAGCAGGTTGAAATCATCTGCGCCCCGGATGATGATGTCCGATATCTTCGGCACCACGTACGCATCAATCCCGTTAAAATAGCAATACTTCAGGATATTATTCCGCTTCTTCCCCGGCAAATCGTTGATAATCACGCCATCGTACCGGTTAATCTCGGAAATAATCTTAATGAAATCCTCCTCCACGGAGATGGATTTGGACACATGATATTGCGACAGCCGCGTATTCGCCTTGAACTGGAGCTTGAGCGCATTCTCCGTGCCATAGATCATCACCATGTTCTTCTTCGAATGGCACAGGAAATACACCTCCGTGAAGAGGTAGCAGGCCACCACGCAAATCACGAACTGCACCAGCGTCAGCTTCACAATCGGCGCAATCGGAATCATCCCGTTCGCAATCAGCGACAGCTGCCAATAGGAAATGAAATTCGCCAGCACGACCGCCACCCATTGCGAAATCATCACATCCATCCGCTTGAGATATCCCCAGCGGAAGCCTTCCGTCCAGATGAAGCCGATAATCAGAATCAGCGCATAGATGCCCACAATAACGAACCGCCCGCGGTGCTGTAGCGGCGGGAACAGGTTCGGATCATATTGAAGACGCCAGAAGTAGAAATACACAATCGAGAGCACTGCCGTCTCGGCAATGCGCTCTGCCTTATCCACTACGTCATTCACGTTGTCTTTGAAATTCGTCATAATACTTCTTTCCGCATAAAAAAATACAGGCTTGTAAGTTTCCGCAAAATTCTACAATCCGCTATTATATTATAGCTTAATTCCGGATAAAAACAAGTTTCACCGCTCAACCATCACCGGAAAAACATACGAAGTGGGACTTCCGGCGTGATACGCCGCATTCG
>CAVGMK010000220.1:0-3010 GCA_963630135.1 Oscillospiraceae bacterium | reverse complement strand
TACTTCGTGAACGCAGTGCACCATCTTGCGCTTTGCGTGCAGGGCGTCTTGAAAATATGATGATGAATGACCTTGTGATACGTTTGCCACGGCCTTACTTGTCTGGCTCACAATGTGCCCTGCCACGATGCGGTTTGCTCCACTTGTCTGTGCATAATAGATTTCGCTGGCTGTGTGTCCTCATAGTGTTCCATCGCGGTTACCAGGAGGCTTTGCCATTTCCGGTGATAGAGATTGTGTCGCCGAGGAACGTCGGCTCCGGCATGTACATGCACTTCACCATGTCTTTCGTCCGCGCCAGAATTTCGCGGATTTCGCGCATCGTGTCGCCGACGTAAGGCTTCTGCTCCGTCGGAATTCCCTGGGCGGTGATACCCATTTTTTTCGCAATATATAACGCGCGGTATTCGTGATATTGCTGGGTGACCACGATCATGTTCTCCACCTGGAAGATGCTCTTCGCGCGGTAGACGGATTCGTAGGTGGAGAAGCCGGCGTGATCGAGGAAGATGTCCTTGCCCTTGACGCCTTTGTCCAGCGCGTACTCCTTCATGGATTCCACCTCGTTGTACTCGACCTGGCCGTTGTCGCCGGTGAACAGGAGCTTCCTGACGATGCCGCTCTTGTAGAGCTCGATGGCTTTGTCCAGGCGGTCCTGGAGCATCGGGGACGGCTTGCGGTTGCCATACACGGAGGCACCTAGGACCAATGCGCAGTCGGCCGGATGCTCCTTCGTGTAATCTGACGTCTCTTCTGTCACCAGGTAACTTCCGCCTACGCTGCGAACGTAGTGGTTCATGCCGAGTATGCCGCATGCTCCCAGCACGCCGAGCAGGAGGATGGTGAGCAGGATGCGGCGGAAGAGTCTGCATCGAAGAAGATTTCCGATGGAATGCTTCTTGTCGCGGACTGCATTGGCATCCGGTTCCTTGGTTGCCCCGCTGCATGCGCCGTCACAGCCATCCGTGTTCTCATTCCCGACGCTGCCAGTGCCGGTGTATTTATCGGTAGACTCATTCATATCACTATCGGAGCCGGGGTATTTATCGGTAGTCTCATTCAGGTCAGTGCAGGCGATGTCGTTCGTATTTGTATTTATAATTCTATTCTCATTATTCGTCTTTGCCATAGTTTGATATCATATCACAACTGTGTGTTGAATGAAAGGTGATTGTTCTCATGACTCCTTCAATAATGGCGGACACGGGTAGCAGCGAAAACGAGAGCGGTCACGGGTTGCCACTTCAAGAGCCGGATTCGCGGCGGGAAGCATGCTTGTGGTACGCGTTTTTCATGTACTTAAAAAAATCCTATTCCCATGGCAAGATGAACGGGACGGAATGCGAACACGCTGCACAGCGCTGGCGGAAGTGGCATCGGAAGTTGGAATATGATATGATATTTTTGTTTTTAAACGAAGGAGCGAAAGGATTAGAGCGATGTATCGTTATGCAATATATGGAAAAGGTGGCATCGGGAAGTCGACGGTGACGACGGCGCTGTCGTGCGCTTTTGCGGAGATGGGCCTTAGGGTGCTGCAGGTGGGGTGCGATCCGAAGGCGGATTCGACGCTGTATCTGCACGGCGGCGAGCGGATTGAGACCATGCTCGACGTGCTGCGGGCGAAGCGCGACGCGGCGGAGCTTCGCGAGCTGGTGCATGAGGGGTACCGCGGGATTCTCTGCGCGGAGGCCGGCGGGCCGACGCCGGGGCTCGGTTGCGCCGGGCGCGGGATTGCGACGGCGTTCGAGGCGCTCGATGCGCGAGATGCGTTCGATATTCTGAAGCCGGATGTCGTGCTGTACGACGTACTGGGGGATGTGGTGTGCGGCGGTTTCGCGATGCCGATTCGCGAAGGGTACGCGAACCAGGTCTACGTGGTGACTTCCGGCGAGAACATGGCCATCTATGCGGCGGCGAATATTGCGATGGCGGTGGATAATTTTCGCGACCGGGGCTACGCGCATCTCGGCGGACTGATTCTCAACCGGCGGAATGTGCCGGACGAGCGCGCCAAGGTGGAGACGCTGGCGGCGGATATTCACACGGAGATTGCGGCGGATCTGCCGCGGGACAATGCCATCGCTGATGCAGAAGTGCGGAATCTGCCGGTCTTCGAGACGGCGCCGGACTGCGGCTACGTCCAGGCGGTAAGGGAGCTGGCAAAGAAGATGCTGGCGGATTATCCGGCGGAAGCCCTGGAGGAAATGGTATGATTTCGAACCTGAGTGATGCCCAGAAGGATAAGCTGAGAGCGCTTCGGCGGGCGCAGCTGGCGCAGACGGAAGATAAGACGGAGGATAAAGCGGCAGAGAATCAGGCGGGAAGCAAACAGGCAACGTGTTCATCGGAAGATAGCGCGCAGGCAGCGGTGACGCGAGATGTCGCATCGGAAGGTGATGCTTCTCCGGCTTCGTACTCGCCGGCATGGCAGTTCATCGGCGACATGAGCTATGCGTACAATGCGGATATTGGGCTGGCCTACGCCTCCCCGGTTCGCGGCGTCTGGAATATCGTCCATATCGCCACGCTGGTGCCCGGCGGTCATCAGGTCTTCGTGTGTCCAACCAGCTGCCTTCGCGGCGTCGTCCTCACTACAGCGGAGATGGGCCGCATGGACAAGATGTCCACCATCACCGTCGGCGAAGACAACATCCTGGAAGGTGACATGGAAGAAATGCTGCAGCATGGCGTAGAACGCATCATCCGAGAGCTGCCGGAAAGGCCGCGGATGATGATGATTTTCACCAGCTGCATTCATCACTTCATGGCGGTGAATTACAAGCGGGTATACAAGATTCTCGCCCGGGAATATCCGGACATCGACTTCGTCGATTGCTACATGGATCCGATTATGCGGCGGACCAATCCGGTCGTGCCGGTGCTGTGGCGGCAGATGCACCGGGTACTTCGGCCAACCAAGCCTGCTGAACCGGCGAAGCAGGACGAATCGCTCCAGTCAGCCACAGCATCCGGGAAGAGCGAGCTAGAGGTGGCGTCCCAGCCGTCC
>CAVGMK010000219.1:0-3029 GCA_963630135.1 Oscillospiraceae bacterium | reverse complement strand
TGCATGTTCCTCTGCCAAAAATAAATTCCATCTCGCCTACATCCCCGAGGAAACATCGCCCTATTGAAAGATTCCGCTATAACCATTTTCCAAAGGTCTGTCGCTTGACCGTGCATCCCGCATTAAATAATTGCTCCCTTCCCGCCACCCGCGTCATAATCCTTCGCCCATTCGGCCACAAATTCCTTTGTAATCTCGATAAAGAGCTTTGCAAGGGGTGTCGGTGGCAAATCCGGGTTGGTAGCGATGCCAATGATCCGGTATCTCGGGGTGGCGAAGTGCTTGACCGCGGCTTTACAGTGGACTGTATCTGTAATCATCTTCGATAGGATGGTGATTCCAAGCCCCTCGCTGGCGAGCTGAAGGGCCAGTGCATCGTCGTTAACCTTGTGGGCGATGTTCTGGTGCTGAAGCTGCTGGATGATGCTTAAGGCATCGTACGGTTCCTCAACACCATCCTGTTCATCCATGATGATAAGCGGCTCGTCGTTGAGCGCTTCCAGCGGAATGCTTTCCCAGCTGGCATATTTGTGATTTGGTGGGATGACTACCATATATTCATCTCGGTAAAGGGGTGTGAAATTTAATTTGCTTTTGAACGTGGAAGAAAGAAATCCGACATCAAGATCCCCACTTAGAATTCCTTTCTCTACATTTCCGTATGCGTTGTGCGTCTGAATCACCTGGACTTTAGGGTATTCGTCGGCGATGCGACGGATGATTGTCGGTGTCCAGTGTATGGAGACGCTGGTAATGCCGCCGATGGTGAGCGTTCCTTCATTGTTCCCGAGGAAGGAAGTGACCTGTCGCATGAGGATCTGCTCGTCCTTGCAGATCTTCTGGAAGAATGGCAAGAGCGCTTCGCCGTAGTCTGTTAGTCGTATACCGTTCCGAGAACGCAACACGAGCGGAAGTCCGATATCTGATTCGAGCGTCTTGATGCTGTGACTGATTGCGGACTGCGTGTATCCCATCTCGTTGGCAACTTGCGTCAGGTTGAGTGTCGCTGCTACCCTTACGAAGATTTCATATCTATTGCTAAGCATCGTTACCTCCCTGTAATGACAAGTAGTTTTCTTATAATCCTATGGTTCTCTCTTGCGTGTAGATCTTGAATGTATCTCTTGCATAGACTGCTGGAGGAGACGTCTTGAGACAAGATGACTCCTGGGTCATCTGTCAATTGTCATTGAAATGAATCTCTCAGCGCACTGAATAGCTGACTCATAGAGTAACCGCCAATTATAGAAATTGTCAATATTTGAAATGCACAAGTATAAATATAAGGTTTGCCACTCTGAAAAATATTCTACATCAATCCGAATTCCAAGAAAAGAACCCCTATATGAAATTAATTCAGACACCTCTGAATTCCGTTAAGTTCAGAGAGGATGCCTCTCCTTCTATACTGGAACTACAGATAACAGAATCTAATGGACGGATATTCACGCCGGATCATCTCGAACAGCAATCAGGATAACGAAATCGCGGTATCGGAGGTCCTTCGGGGTGTAACTGGAATGATAGGGGGAGAGAATCATGATACTAAGACTTATTCAAATTGTAATCGCGCTTTTCGGGGCAACTCAGGCGGCCTTCCTCGGACGAGCTTTCATGAAGGATCGGCAGCCAGTGTCCACCGGAACCAATGTCCTGTACTGGGGAATGAGTGTCATTCTCAACTTCTTTGACTATCTCGGTATCGGAGCGATGGCACCGTCGCTCGCCATCTATCGTCTGACGAAGACGGTAGATGACGATGAGCTTCCAGGAACTCTTGTTGTAGGGTGTGCACTCCCGGTAGCCACGGAAGCGCTATGCTCCATCGGAACGATTGAAGTAGAGCTTAAGACGATGTCCATCATGTATGGTGCCGGCTTTCTTGGGGCGCTCATCGGCGGAAAATACGCACAATCTCTCAGCACGAAAGCTCTTCAGAAATTCATGGGTGTCGCACTCATGATGGCAACTCTTCTGATGCTCTGCAGTAAATTTAATCTTCTGCCAATCGGGGGCGACGCAAGGGGTCTCTCCGGGGGAAAACTAATTATCGCCGGAATCGGCGCATTCATCCTTGCCGCCATTCTGACCGTTGGCATTGGTACTTATGCACCAACAATGTGCCTCGTCTACATGCTGGGGATGAATCCAGCCGTATCTTTTCCAATCATGATGGGCCTTGGATTTCTTGGCGTAGCAACCGGGTCATTCCCGTATTTCAAATCGGGTCGGTTCAATAAGCGTGCCGCCTTTGCTTTTGCCTTCGGCGGAGTCACTAGCGTCCTTGCTGCGGCATATATCGTCAAATCTATGCCGCTCGGTGCGCTTCAGTGGCTCGTGATATGCGTTTGCAGTTACACATCCATCACGCTTCTTCGAGATGGATTCAAGAAGGACGCAGATACCGATGCTGCTGCAGCATAGCTTGGTAAAAATAAATTCGATTGCATCTGCATTACATAGATTTCACCCCGCCCACATTACCGTCGGCAACATCATAAAAAGCGGCAGAGGTCCACTCCGCCGCTTGTTCTGTGTTCTCGATTATATCTAGATATTTCTGTAGGTAGTTATTCTTCTGCGTTTTCCGACTGAAGAATTATCTGAACTTTCTGCACTGGAATTCCCGTGAGCTCTGCGATATCCTGAGCAGATGCGCCATTCTGGTGCATGGTCACAATGACACTTGCCTTACCTTCGGTGAATCCCTCATTGAATTTTTCCTGGTATTTTTCCTCCAGCGTCATATAACTCACCTCCCAGTTCTGGTTTCGCCTGGATTTGTCTACTTCCATCTGTATTCTATCAGTAAATGGTGAGGTAGGCAATTCTCCAAGCAAATAATCCAGGAAGCTTTGGAGCTCTGGGGCCACATCTTTCCTTTCGCTGGTGGCGTTGACGAATATTTTATAAGCGCCATCATTTAACTTAAGCTCTGTATCTTCTAGGCAGATGTTTTCAAAGGTATATATCGGAAGCCCTTTGCCGAACAGATCGAAGAGATTAATGAAGATAACGTAACTCTTGTT
>CAVGMK010000218.1:0-3046 GCA_963630135.1 Oscillospiraceae bacterium | reverse complement strand
ATATTCCATCATCGGTCAGGGCAAGATTCAGGAAATCGTCAGCACGAAGCCGGAGAACCGCCGCGAGATCTTTGAGGAGGCGGCCGGGATTGTTTTCTATAAGAACCGGAAACAGGACGCGGAGCGCAAGCTGACGTCGGCAGAAGATAACTTAGAGCGCGTTCGGGATATCATCGCGGAGATTGAAGGCCGCATCGGTGGCCTGAAGGAAGATTCCGAGAAGGCGCAGGAATATATTCAGCTCCGGGATCGTTACAAGTTGCTGGCGGTGAACATCATCCTCCACAGCCTGGACAATCTGGAGAAGAATCTGGAAGGCGGCAAGCTCGAACTTCAGGAGCTGGAGGAGCAGCATCATTCCGTTCTGGCGAAGAGCGAGGCGCTGGAGGCCGAGACGGAAGAATGCCGGGTGAAGGATGCTTCCCTCAATGAGCAATACGAGGAATGCAATCGCCTGCTGCGGGAGAAGACGGAAGAGCTTCATCTGATTACCAACCGGGGACAGATTAATACGGAGAGACTCAACAGCATCGAGAATGACCTTCGGAGACTTCAGGATGTGCTGTCGGATACATCGGAACGCCTGTCGTCGGCGAAGGCGCAGCGAGCGGAACTCGAGCAGAGCGCAAATACAATGGAAGCTGAGCGGAAGCAGCTGCGAAGCAACCTAGACAATGCGGTATTCCAGCTGAACGAGCACAGCCGCAAGGCCGGCGCCGTTCGGGAACAGATAGAAAGAAATAAGGAATCCGTCATCGACCTCAGCAACCGGAACGTCTCCCGCAATGCGGAGATTCGGACGCTAGAGAACTACCAGAATACGTTGCAGGACCGCATGACCCAGCTTACCGCCGAGAGCGAAGGCCGGGACGAGACGGCATCGCAGAATCGGGAACGTCTGAAGGAAATGCAGGCGGCATATGACCGTAAATGCGAAGAGAAAGATGCTGCCCAGTCGGAAATGAATCAGCTAAGCGACCGGATTCGCGAGAACAACCGCCGGATGGCGGAGGCTTCGAAGCGGATGGAGGAGACGCTGCTGCAGGTGAACCGGCTGACGTCGCGCCGAAATACCATCGAGGAGATGGAGAACAACTACGAGGGATACAACAGTGCCGTTCGCCAGGTGATGCAGAAGAACCTACGCGGCATTATCGGTACGGTTTCCGAATTGATGACGGTGCCGGATGGCTATGAGCTAGCCATCGAGACGGCCCTGGGCGGGGCGATGCAGAATATCATCTGCGAGAACGACAATGCCGCAAAGCAGGCGGTGGAATGGCTGAAGTCCGCACGGGCGGGCAGAGCGACATTCCTGCCGATTGCATCGATTCACGGCGGCAGACCGTACGAGGGTTCGGCATCGCGGATGACCGGCTTCCTGGGTACGGCATCTGAGATGGTGACGTGCGACCCGAAGCACCGAGAAATCTACAATTTCCTGCTGGGGCGGGTATTGATTGCGGATAATATGACCCACGCGATTCCACTATCCAAGGAAGTGCCGAAGGGCTGCCGCATTGTAACGCTGGATGGCGAGATTATCTCCGCCAGCGGTGCTATTACGGGCGGTCGGTATAAGAATAAGTCAGCGAATCTGCTGGAACGCCGGAAGGAAATCACGACGCTGGATGAGGAGATTCAGGAATTGAAGAAATCCTACCGGTCGGCGGAGGCTTCCCGCAATGAATGGTCGGCGGAACTGGATGCTTTCCGGGAATCCCAGAATCAATTGACGCAGCAGATACAGCAGCTGGAGATTGAATTGAGCGTCCTCCGGAGCGAGAAGGAACACGCAGAAGAACTGGTGGCAAACAGCAGCAAGGCGTCTTCCCGCTATGAAGAGGAGCTTCAGAATATTCAGGAGGACGTGCAGCGGGCAGAGAGCATGATTGCCCGTTACCGGGATCAGATTGCGGAAGCGGAGGAACGCATCCGTCAGATGGAGGAGGAATCCGAGACGCTGACGAAGGATGCCGGCCGTTACAAGGACGCAACCGAGGAACACCAAGAGAATGTGGTTTCTCTCAAGGTCCGGCTCGGAGAGCAGGAACAGAAGATTCTCGCGATGAACGAGAACATCGAGCGGGTCATCGACGATATCGCGGACCTGGAAGATGCCTACACCTCCGCGGAGGAAGAGTACGAGGAACAGAACAAGCAGCGTCTGCTGCTGACATCCAGCGGCGCTCAGTCGGATGAGAAGGAGGAAATCCTTCGCGGCGAGAAGACGGCACTGGAAGAGGAAGTGGCTCGCCTGACGGCGGAACTCGATCAGAACCGCGCGAAGCAGTCGAAAGCCCTCGAAGAGAAGAAGACCATCGCCCAGGAAGTACAGGAGGTCCAGGACCGGAAGTACAAGCTGGAGATCAAGAATACGAAGAACGAGACGTTGCTGACCTCGCAGAAGGACAAGCTGTGGGATGAGTTCGAGATGTCGCATGCGGAGGCCAAGACCCTGCGCGATGCGGATTTCTCCATCACCTCCGGCAACCGCGAGGCTCGCGACATCAAGCTTCGCATGGCGGAAATCGGTGATGTGAACATCTCCGCCATCGAGGAATATCAATCCGTCCGCCGTCGTTATGAATTCATGACGGCCCAGGAGTCGGATCTTACCAAAGCGATGGAGGAACTTCAATCCATCATCCGCAACATGGACCGCACGATTAAGGAACGTTTCCAGTCGAACTTCGATCGAATCGAAGAGCATTTCGAGAACACCTTCCGGGAACTCTTTGGCGGCGGTCACGCGGAGCTTCGCCTGGAGAACGAAGATAATCCGCTGGAATCCGGCATCGACATCATCGCGCAGCCACCGGGCAAGGCGCTGAAGAACATCAATCTGATGTCCGGTGGGGAGAAGACCATGACGGCCATCGCCCTCATGTTTGCGGTGCTCAAGACGAAGCCGACGCCGTTCTGCATCCTCGATGAGGTGGAAGCGGCGCTGGACGAAGCGAATATCGAGCGTTTTGCGAAATATCTTCGCCATTTCCACGAGATTCAGTTCGCCATCATCACGCACCAGAAGGTTACCATGGAG
>CAVGMK010000217.1:0-3057 GCA_963630135.1 Oscillospiraceae bacterium | reverse complement strand
AGCTTGTTTAAGGCGATGAAGCAGGAAGTTGCTGAGCTATCAGGTAATTTCTGCCGAGAATTGTCCTCGCTGGACGGGGGCGAAGGGTTTCGCTTGTTTTGTTTTGAGCATTCAACTAGGAAACGCTCGAACGGGTGTGTGAACAGTTGAGAGCCCTTGGCAATGCATCGAAGTCCTGTACAAGCATAGCGAAAACAGTACAAATTATAGGAGGATCTACAATGAGTGAACTACAGAAAATCAGAATCAGACTGAAGGCGTACGATCACGCACTGCTGGACAAGTCCGCTGCGAAGATCGTAGAGACCGCACAGAAGACAGGCGCTGTTGTTTCGGGACCGATTCCGCTGCCAACCCAGAAGGAAGTCGTAACCATCATCAGAGCGGTCCACAAGTACAAGGACAGCAGAGAGCAGTTCGAGCAGAGAACTCACAAGAGACTGATCGACATCACGAACGCAACCACGAAGACGACAGATGCGCTCGCTAAGCTGGACATGCCTGCAGGCGTTGATATTGAGATCAAGCTCTAAGCTAGATTAGAAAGATCACATGAGAGGGCAATAGGGCCAAACCAGGGTGATCCGCTGTAAGAAAGTAGGAGGAGAAATATGAAGACACTGCTTGGAAAGAAAATCGGAATGACCCAGATTTTCACCGAAGACGGCCAAGTCGTACCGGTAACCGTAGTTGAAGCGGGACCAGAAGTCGTAACGCAGGTTAAGACTGTGGAGACCGACGGTTACAATGCCGTACAGGTTGGCTACGAAGACCAGAAGGCTCACAGAGTGAACAAGCCGATGGCTGGACATTACGAGAAGGCCGGCGTTGCGCCGAAGAAGCACCTCGCTGAGTTCAGAGTAGAGGATGGCGAGACCTATGAGCTGGGTCAGGAAATCACCGTTGCTGATTTCGAAGAAGGAATGAAGCTTGACATTACCGGAATTTCCAAAGGTAAGGGAACTCAGGGTAACATCAAGAGACACGGCCACCACAGAGGACCGATGAGCCACGGTTCGAAGCACAAGAGACTGGCTGGTGCGCTGGCTGCCGGAACTTATCCATCCCGCGTATTCAAGGGCAACAAGGCACCTGGAAGAATGGGTAGAGACAAGGTTACAGTACAGAACGTCGTTCTGGTTAAAGTTATTGCTGATCGCAACCTCATGCTGGTAAAGGGCGCTGTTCCTGGAAAGAAGGGCGGAGTCGTAAGAATCAGACCGGCAGTTAAGGGTCAGGATAAGTAAGTCGGCAGAAAGGAGGAAATACAATGGCTACAATTACAATGCTTAACATGGCCGGAGCCAATGCTGGCGAAATCACACTGAATGATGCCATCTTCGGAATCGAGCCGAACGAGTACGCAGTACACGCTACTGTTAAGAATTATCTGGCAAACCAGAGACAGGGAACTCAATCTGCCAAGACAAGAAGTGAAGTAAGAGGAGGCGGACGCAAGCCTTTCAGACAGAAGGGAACCGGTCGCCACAGACAGGGAAGCTCAACGGATCCATCCCAGATCGGCGGTGGTATCGTATTTGCACCGAAGCCAAGAGATTACAGCTACACAATTCCGAAGAAGGTTAAGAGACTGGCTATGAAGTCTGCGCTTTCCGCAAAGGTAGCAGACAAGGAACTGATCGTCATCGACGAGCTGAAGTTCGAAGCGCCAAAGACCAAGGAAATGGTTAAGGTTCTCGAGAATGTCAAGGCTGAGAAGAAAGCGCTGATCGTTATGGACGTGAAGGATGAGAACGTGGTTCGTTCCGCAGCCAACATCCCGGGCGTAAGAACAGCTCTTGTCAGCACAATGAATGTATATGAGATCGTAAATCATTACAGCTTAATTCTCACGAAGGCAGCAGCTGAGAAGATTGAGGAGGTATACGCGTAATGAAGACTGAATATCAGACAATCATTAAGCCAATCATCACCGAAGAGACGATGGATATGGCAGACGAGAAGAAATACGTTTTCCAGGTTGCGAAAGACGCAAACAAGACCGAAGTAAGACAGGCTGTTGAGAAGATTTTTGGCGCCAATGTTGCTAAGGTCAACATCCTGAACGTAAGTGGAAAGACAAAGAGAATGGGAAGATATGTCGGCAAGACCGCCTCTTACAAGAAAGCTGTTGTTACTCTGACAGCAGACAGCAAAGAGATCGAAATCTTCCAGGGACTCTAAAATAGGAGGTATGTAAGAAATGGGAATCAAAAAATACAATCCAACTTCTCCGGGCCTCAGAGGTATGACGGTCTCGACATTCGAGGAAATCACAACTGATAAGCCTGAAAAATCTCTTACAGTTACCCTCAAGAAGCATGCAGGAAGAAACGTAAGAGGAAAGATCACCGTTAGACACAGAGGCGGCGGTGTTAGACCGAAGTACAGAATCATCGACTTCAAGAGAGACAAGGACGATATTCCGGCAACGGTTAAGACCATCGAGTATGATCCGAACAGATCCGCTAACATCGCGCTGGTTTGCTACGCAGACGGCGAGAAGAGATACATCATCGCTCCGAACAAGCTGAAGGTTGGCGATGTCATCGTATCCGGAGCAGACTCCGATATCAAAGTAGGAAATACACTTCCAATCGCGAACATCCCGGTAGGTACCATTATCCACAATATCGAGATGAAGCCGGGCAAGGGCGCTCAGCTGGTAAGATCGGCCGGCAACGGTGCTCAGCTGATGGCAAAAGAAGGCAACTACGCACAGGTTAGACTGCCTTCCGGCGAAGTACGTATGGTAAGAATCAACTGCAGAGCAACCATCGGTGAGGTTGGCAATGGCGAACATGCGAACATCCAGATTGGTAAGGCAGGACGTAAGAGACACATGGGATGGAGACCTACCGTTAGAGGTTCTGTAATGAACCCGAACGACCACCCACACGGCGGTGGTGAAGGCAGAGCTCCAATCGGACGTAAAGGCCCGGTTACTCCATGGGGTAAGCCAGCACTGGGTTACAAGACACGTAAGAAGAACAAGGATTCTGACAAGTACATCGTTAGAAGAAGAAATGCCAAGTAAGGAAGGAGCATATAATGGGA
>CAVGMK010000216.1:0-3064 GCA_963630135.1 Oscillospiraceae bacterium | reverse complement strand
CGCGCCGCGATCCCGCGCCGCCTCGGCAATGGCATAGCCCATCTTGCCGGTGGAATGATTGGTGATATAGCGAACCGGATCGATGTCTTCCTGTGTCGGACCGGCGGTGACGGTGACATGTTTCCCAGCCAGATCCTTCTCCTCCGCCAGGCGGAACAGGATTTCCTCTAAGATATCTTCCGCCTCCGGCATCTTGCCTTTGCCGGAATCGCCGCAGGCCAGATGACCGCTTGCCGGCTCCAGAATCTCGAAGCCGTACTTCCGAAGAAGCTCCATATTATCCTGTGTAATCGGGTTCTCGTACATGGCGGTGTTCATCGCCGGCGCCACCAGCTTCGGGCACTTCGCGGCCAGGAGCACGGTGGTCAGCATATCGTCGGCGAGGCCGTGCGCTGCCTTCGCCATGAAATCCGCTGTCGCCGGTGCGATGCAGATGAGGTCGGCAGCCTTCGCCAGAGATACGTGAGCCACGTCATATTTGAAATTCCGATCGAAGGTGTCAACGGAGACGCGGTTGTTCGTCAGTGTCTCGAAGGTGAGGGGCGCGATGAAGTTCGTGGCGTTCTCCGTCATGACAACGTGCACGTCCGCTTCCTGCTGCTTGAGCCGGCTGGCCAGCGTGGCAATCTTATAAGCTGCAATTCCGCCGGTAATGCCCAGCACGATGGTTTTTCCTTGTAACATGGATGTTCCTTCCTTATCTTGTGATGCTTCATCTTGAGTTGCTTGAATCCTGCGATGCCTGAATCGCGTGATGTCGGATGTAATATCCTGCGCGGCGAGAGGCGAGATGGCGTTCGACCCATCTGGAATCACACCCAGCGAAATGCGAACATGACGCAGTGCCATATGCCGCCGCGCGTTACCGAAATTCGCCGGGAATTCCGGCGCCCTTCGGATACAATTATACAAATATATTATACCCGCCTGCAGAGGGCCGCGCAACGCTTGCCATGGATGTACATTATTGTGTGCGCAGTAAATAACCGAATGGAATCACGCACAATAAATTCATGAAAATCCGCCGAATTCCGTGAAGAATCGCGGAAAACCCCTTGCGCCACCCTGTTCATACTGGTATAATGTTAGCGCTGTTTGGGCACCGGCTTACTGCGCCCGAATAGACTATTCAAGAAAGAGGAGAATCGACATGAGAGAAGGAATCCATCCTGATTATAAGGAATGTAAAGTTACTTGCGCATGTGGTAATACATTCATGACACTCTCGAACAGCTCTGAGATGAGAGTTGATATCTGTTCCGAGTGCCATCCGTTCTTTACCGGTCAGCAGAAGTTTGCGAACCGTGGCGGACGTATTGAGAAGTTCAAGAACAAGTACAACCTTTAGGGGACGAACTTTACGAGGATGCTGTGGTTATGTCCGCAGCATCCTCTTTTCGTGTGATTGCATTTACTTGAATCGTTCTAGATTGATTTATTGGAAAACAGGATGTGGTATAATGGCGAAGAGTGTGATTTTCTTGTAACCAGGCAGAATGGATAAGCCGCCGATAAGCCGCGGAGATAACCCGGCAGGACTTGGAAATTCGGCATTCCGGTGACGGATGGAAGTCCTTGGGAGGCTGGCATTCCGGCAGCCGATGGCGGGCCGGAAGTGTAAGCGGCGGTGCAATTTGTTTTTACATAGGAAATAGCAGTAGCAGGAATAGAAAGTAAAGGGTTACAAATATGTTTGATAAGCTAGATTTTACCGTGGGTAAATACGAAGAATTGGCTCAGAAGGTATCCGACCCGGCGGTGATTTCCGACCAGCCGACCTGGCAGAAATACATGAAAGAGATGGGCGAGATGGAGCCAATCGTCAAGGAATACAAGCACTACAAGGAGATGAAGCAGGAGCTCGAGGACTCGAAGGAAATCTTCGAGATGGAGGACGATGAGGAACTCCGCGAGCTCGCGCGGGAGGACATCAAGTCGCTGGAAGCCGGCATCGAGAAGTCCGAGGCGGACCTCAAAGTGCTGCTGTTGCCGAAGGACCCGAACGATGAGAAGAACGTCATCCTCGAAGTCCGCGCCGGCACAGGCGGCGACGAGGCAGCGCTGTTCGGCGGCGACCTCATGAGAATGTACCTCCGTTACGCGGAGCGCAGAAGATGGAAGACTGAGATTATCGACCTGAACGACACCGGAATCGGCGGCGTCAAGGAAGCGGTCATCATGATCAAGGGTAAAGGCGCTTACTCCCGCCTCAAGTTCGAGAGCGGCGTGCACCGCGTGCAGCGCGTGCCGGAGACCGAGTCCAGCGGCCGTATCCACACCTCGGCGGCGTCCATCGCCGTGCTGCCGGAGGTCGATGACGTCGAGGTCAAGATTGACCCGAACGACGTCCGCGTCGACGTGTACCGCGCATCCGGTAACGGCGGTCAGTGCGTCAACACCACCGACTCTGCCGTTCGTCTGACGCACATTCCGACCGGCCTGGTGGTAACCTGCCAGGACGAGAAGTCCCAGATCAAGAACAAGGATAAGGCGTTCAAGGTCCTGAAGGCGCGCCTTTACGACCTGATGCTCCAGGAGCAGAACGACAAGATTTCCGCCGAGCGCCGCAGCCAGGTGGGCAGCGGCGACCGTTCGGAGCGCATCCGTACCTACAACTTCCCGCAGGGCCGTATCACGGATCACCGCATCAACGTCACCATCTACAAGCTGGAGAACTTCTTGGACGGCGACCTGGACGAGATCATCGACGCGCTGATCACCCACGACCAGGCGGAGAAAATGAAGAATTTCTAATAGGCGAACTTCATGGTTACAGAGAGACTGGAAATTACGGACAAAAATATTTTGCATGCCGGCGACATCATCCGAGGGGGCGGCCTGGTGGCCTTCCCGACGGAGACAGTCTACGGGCTCGGCGCGAATGCGCTGGACGCGGAGGCGGTGAAGTCCGTCTACCGCGCCAAAGGGCGCCCGAGCGACAATCCGATGATTGTCCACATCGCGGAAGCGAAGCAGCTCCCGGAAGTGGCTTCGGAGATTCCGCAGGTGGCGGTGCTGCTGATGCAGACCTACTGGCCGGGACCGATTACCTTCATCCTGAAGA
>CAVGMK010000215.1:0-3132 GCA_963630135.1 Oscillospiraceae bacterium | reverse complement strand
GATGTGCACTTTCCTTTATGGATGAATTCGCGAACACGAATAGGATGATTTGAATGGATGCAGAGCAATGGTATATTGCCGCAAAAATATTCTGAAAGACCTTTTTGCGGCAATATACCGCTGCTCTCTGAACAAAATATCTTCATTCGCTCAACAACCCCGCGAATTGTGGTATGATAGACGTGGTTTTAGCAGAAAAGGAGACAAGTATGGAGAGAATTGCGAGCTTTACCGTGAACCACGACACGCTGGAGAAGGGAATGTACATTTCGCGCATTGACGGCGACGTGGTCACTTACGACATCCGGATGAAGAAGCCGAACGCCGGCGACTACCTGACGAACGGGGCGCTGCACACGTTCGAGCACCTGTTCGCGACGTACGCGCGGAATAGCGCGCTGTCGGATTCCGTGATATACGTTGGGCCGATGGGCTGTCGGACGGGGTTCTATTTCCTGGTTCGGGATACGATGAGCCATGAGGAGGCGATTGAACTGGTCCGGGAATCCTTCGCCTTCGTCCGCGACTTCCAAGGAGAGATTCCGGGGTCACGGCGCGAAGAATGCGGGAATTACAAGGAACACGACCTGCCGGGCGCAAAGGCGGCCGCGGCAGATATGCTGGAAGTATTGAGAGACTGGAATGTAGAAAGGCTGGATTACAATTATGGCAAATAATATGAAGAAACCAATCGGTGTTATCTGTGCGATGGAGTCGGAGCTGAACGACCTCCTGCAGAATCTGGAAGACCGCAGGGATATCACGCATTACGGATATACCTTCTATGAAGGGCATTTCTCCGGCACCCCGGCGGTGCTGGTGCAGTGCGGTATCGGCAAGGTGAATGCGGCCCGCGGAACCCAGATGCTGCTGGATTACTTCGAACCGGCATGCGTGATCAACAGCGGAATTGCCGGCGGAACCGCGCCGGGGCTGTCCGTAGGCGATGTGGTGATTGGAACGGATCTGGTGCAGCATGATTTCGATGCGACGGGCTGCGGTTACGTGGTCGGGTACATGTTCACCGGCGAGGACGGCAGCAAACCGACGCTGTACACCGCAGATTCGAAGCTGGTCGATGCGCTGGAAGCTTCCGCGAAACAGGCGGCGCCGGAAAGAGGCATCCATCGTGGCCGGATTGCCACCGGCGACCAGTTCATCTCGAGTACGGAGCAGAAGCAGCGGATTCTCTCACTCTTCAACGCGACCTGCGCGGAGATGGAGAGCGGCGCGATTGCGCAGACCTGCCAGTGCGCTTCGGTGCCTTTCGGCATCCTTCGCGTGGTATCGGACTTGGCGGACGGATCGGCGTCGGAATCCTTCGAGACCTTCGAGAAGGAGACGGCGGACCTGTCCGCGGCTATCCTGCTGAATTTCCTGCATGGTGTGGGACAGGATGCGTAGAGCGTAGAACGCGGAGAATGCAAATAGTGCGGAGACCGCAGATGGTGCGGAGAGCAAACACTTAAGAGACGTCTTCGGCCGATGCGAAGGGCGGATGTTCAGGAAATGTTTGCTGCGCACATCCGCCAATTCGGCGAGCGACCGGAGAAGATATCATCGGAAATACACGACAATCGAGTGAGCTATAGTTTAAGCCTATAGCTCACTCTTTATTTTTCGAATTTGACGGTAAAAGCAAGTGGCGTTATTATAATGTTACCAACCAACCAAAGAGGTAGGCAGAACATCAACGAAGAATGTCAACCTGAAGAATCAAAGAGATGTCCACGCGACATCCGTACCGGTTGGACCAATTTGGACCAAAGGAGACACACCATGAGCAAGCGATACTTAGAGAAGCTTGTCCGAGAGAATTACCGTTTCGGGCGAATGTACGGAAACTGTAACGGCAGCGAATCTTGCTGCCGTTAGGCGGCAAATATTTTTAACAGAAATCAAGGGATAAGAGATAAGGAGACATCATCATGGCTAACAATAATTACAGATTCGAGACATTGCAGCTTCACGTAGGACAGGAACAGCCGGACCCGGCGAGCGACGCAAGAGCCGTTCCAATCTACGCCACGACATCGTACGTATTCCATAACAGCCAGCACGCGGCGGACCGGTTCGGCCTGGCGGATGCCGGCAACATCTACGGCAGACTGACGAACTCGACGCAGGCGGTTTTCGAGGAGCGTATCGCGGCACTGGAAGGCGGTGTGGCCGGGCTGGCGGTGGCATCCGGAGCGGCAGCCATTACCTACACCATCCAGGCGCTGGCCAAGGAGGGCGAGCACATCGTGGCGCAGAAGACCATCTACGGCGGCAGCGTCAATCTGCTGAACCACACGCTACCGCTGTACGGCATTGAGACGACGCTGGTAGATGTCCACAACCTGGACGAGGTCGAGGGCGCGATTCGTCCGAACACGAAGGCTCTCTACATCGAGACGCTGGGCAACCCGAACAGCGACATTCCGGACATCGAGGCGCTGGCTGCCATCGCGCACAAGCACGGGCTGCCGCTGGTCATCGACAACACGTTCGGTACGCCGTATCTGATTCGTCCGATTGAGCACGGTGCCGATATCGTGGTGCACTCCGCGACGAAGTTCATCGGCGGACATGGCACAACGCTGGGCGGCGTCATTGTGGATGGCGGCACCTTCGACTGGGCAGCATCCGGTCGGTATCCGTGGATCTCGGAGCCGAACCCGAGCTACCACGGCGTCAAATTTACCGAGGCTGCCGGCCCGGCTGCGTTCGCGACATATATTCGTGCGATTCTGCTTCGCGATACCGGCGCTACCATCTCGCCGTTCGCGGCGTTCCTGCTCCTGCAAGGAACCGAGACGCTGTCCCTTCGCATCGAGCGACACGTGGAGAACACGAAGAAGGTGGTGGAATACCTGCTGAACCACCCGAAGGTAGAGAAGGTGAATCACCCGTCGCTGCCGGACCACCCGGATCATGCGCTGTATGAGAAGTATTTCCCGAATGGCGGTGCGTCCATCTTCACCTTCCAGATTAAAGGCGGCCGCGAGGAGGCCTTCCGCTTCATCGACAACCTGGAGATTTTCTCCCTGCTGGCGAACGTCGCTGACGTGAAGTCGCTGGTCATCCACCCGGCAACCACTACCCACTCGCAGCTGTCCGAGGCGGAACTCCGCGATGCCAATATTCAGG
>CAVGMK010000214.1:0-3207 GCA_963630135.1 Oscillospiraceae bacterium | reverse complement strand
CGTATATTACTGGGCGAAGATTAACGGGTATGATAGAACATGGCAGCCAGATAAGGATAGAAAACGCGTGTAAGGAGCGATATAGCTAGGATTCAGGCAGGAATTGCACCGGAAAATCTGGATAATCTGGCAAATCCATGAGGAATCCGGGGAAAAAGGGAAACCATTAGCTGAGGCAGGAATGGCATTTAAATGATATGAATAATAGGACTATTGAATACTATAATAGCAATGCGGAAGCCTATTTCGAAGCGACTGTCAATGCCAATATGGCGCACCTATGTGACAAGTTCCTGGAATTTGTGAAACCGGGCGGAAGAATCGTTGATATCGGGACAGGTAGCGGCAGAGATTTGAAATATTTCCTGGATAAGGGATACCCTGCAGAGGGCATTGATCTGTCGGAAGAGCTGTGTAAGAGGGCGGCTTCCTATTCCGGTGGGAAGGTAATATGTGAGGATATATGTAACTGGCATCCGTCAGGAAAATATGACGGGGTATGGGCAAGTGCATCGCTACTTCATCTTCCGTCGGACGAAATTGAGAAATTCATTCTACGATTACCGGAAATCCTGGAACCGGGTGGGATTGCGTACATATCCATGAAATCGGGTATAGAAGAGGGTTATGACGATTCGGGAAGGTATTTCTCGAATTTCACGGAAGCCAGGTTGCAGCAAATCTTGTCGCGTAGCACATCACTTCGGTTGATAGAGTGCTGGAGAACGAAGGACGAACTGAGTAGAGAAGATTTCGAATGGATCAACTTCATACTCCGTAATGGTCAATAGCATTAATTCAGGAAGGGAGAACAATCAACATGAACACATCCGACTACCGCGCCGCGGCCAACTTCTGGAAAGACAAGGAGACGAATGCGATGCCGACCGCGGAACTAAAGAATATTGTAGAGGAGTACCTTCGCGAGAGCAACATCTGCGCGCTGGCGACGGGGACCGGCGACTACGTGCGGTGCACGCCGCTGGAGTACAGCTATCATGACGGGTGCTTCTGGATTTTCACCGAAGGCGGTGAGAAGTTCATCGGACTGGAGAAGAACGAGAACGTGAGCTTGGCGGTGTATGATAAGAACCCGAATTTTGGCGAGCTGAGAAGCGTGCAGGTGATGGGCAAGGCGGCGATAATGGAGCCGATGTCCGAGGAATACATCGCCCACGCGGAATACAAGAAGGTGCCGGTGACGGCGCTACAGAAGCTGGCGGATCAGGGGCATCCGATGCATCTCATCTGCGTTACGCCGGTGCGGATGGACGTGCTGTTCTCCGAGTTCAAGAAGCAGGGGTACGATAGCCGGCAGGCACTGAAATATTAATATGCTTCTGGAAGCAGAATGCGCATGGATGTGCTATCCCCAGAGATTAGAACGCGGGGGTATGGCAGCCGGCAGATGCTGGATGATACGGAGTGATAGAGTAGGGATGCGGCGAGCGGCGGATAGAGGAAGCGGGGGGACACGTTTCGTGTAGCCCGCCGCAGCTGGCATGACGAATTTGTCTGCAGGAGCGGACGCCGCAGGGAACGCAGGATAAGCCGTACCTGGCGCAGGGCCGGGGCGTCGGCGGGGTGAAATGCTATTTTTGGCAGAAGGAGAAGGACAGGAGAGAAGCGAATGAAGGCTGGAATATATCTGGGACAAGAGGCGATTGAGATTCGGGAGCTGCCGCTGCCGGAGGTGGGCGACAACGATGTGCTGGTGCAGAACATCTATTCGAGCGTCTGCGGCACGGACGTGGCGGTGTTCACCCACGGGCCGAACACAGGGCACAAGGTCACCGTGGGTGGCGAGTTCGGGCACGAGACGGTCTCCCGCGTGGTAGCTGTGGGTAAAAATATCACGGAATTCCGCGTAGGCGACCGGGTATATCCATATCCACGTTATGCGAAGGACGATACACGGCGGGCCGGGACCATTGGCGGGTTCTCGGAGTACATCCTGATTCCGAACGCGAAGCGGAATCATTCGCTCTACGCGGTGGACGAGCGCGTCTCGGACCGGCTGGCGAGCTTGACGGAGCCTTTCACCGTGGGGTGCCGCGCGGCACGGCGCGGGATGGTGCCGTGTGGCGGCGGGCAGTGTGCCGAGCTGTCGGCAAATTCGGTTCCAGGCTACACGGAGCAGTGCGAAGGTCAGAGTGCAGCCGGTGAGGCTGCGGCTTCGGGCTGTGGCCGACTGGGCGATGGCCGGTATGTTGCGGGGCAGAATGCGGTGGTGTTCGGCTGCGGGACGATTGGCATTGCGGCGGCGGTGGCTTTCAAGTACTTCGGCATGGACCGGGTCATGATTTGCGACTACTCGGATTACCGGCTGGGGCTGGCTGCCGGCCTGGGCTTCGAGATCTGTAATTCGGGCAAAGAGGATTTTGCCACGAAGGCACTGGAATATTTCGGCAGCGCGCCGTCGCTGACCGGTCCGACGGCGGATATCGACTGCTGGCTGGATGCGGCCGGTGCGGAGAGCATCCTGGAGGATTTCATGCGGCTGGGGAAGATTGAGAGCCGTTTCGTCTCGGTGGCGGTAAATAACAAGCCACGCACGATTGACCTCCTGCACATGACCTATGCGCAGAAGAGCATTATCGGATCCGGCGGTTACATGCCGGAGGATGTGCGGGATGTACAGGCGATGATGGCGAGCGGCCGTTGGGACCTGGAGAGTATTATCACGCATGAGTTCCCGCTTGCGGAGCTGGAGCAAGCAATTCGCACGGCCGGAGACGTGGACCATGCCGGGAATGTCGTGGTGCGGATGGCAGAATAGGCAGAAGTCGGGGATTGGGACGAGAGAAATTTATTTTTGGCCGCGCATAAGAGTGCGGGCGCAAGGTAGGAGCATTATGTCGCATGTGGAGCGACCCATTGATGTATTTCGTCTGGTATATTGATTTCATCAGAATCAGAGGAGGGTACAAGCGATGTCCGATAAAATAATGAATGATTTCAATGGGAAGAAGACGAAGGGCGGTTCTACGCCGGGTTCCGGTTGCTCCGGGATGATGGAGAATTCAGTCCTCACGAAGCGCTATAATGAGCTTGCAGGCGCGCTTCTAAGTTGGTACGCGAAGAAGAACGCGGGGGAGAATCTGGTCCTCTCGCCGTTCTCCGTGCTGGTATTGCTGGCGATGGCGGCGGATGCGACCGGCGGAGCAACTCGGGATGAGATTGTGAAAGTGCTGCGCGGGGGTGGCA
>CAVGMK010000213.1:0-3214 GCA_963630135.1 Oscillospiraceae bacterium | reverse complement strand
TGAGAAGATATGGATTAGAGAGCTGGGACGGATGCGGAATAGCTTAGATGCGGCGCAGAGCCACCATCCGGACCGCATCATCGCGGCAACCCATTACCCGCCGGCGGATGATGTCCGGCGGCAGTCGGAGATGACGGACCTGGTAGAGAAATATCCGGTGACGGATTTCGTCTACGGCCATCTGCATGGCATGATTGCTTTCGAGAAGGGCATCAAGAATGAGCAGAATGGCATCCGATATTATCTGACCTCTCAGGATTATCTGGGAACGAGGCCGAAACTAATCTGGAGCGGCGAAGACACGAAATAGACAGCGAAGGAGTGAAACAGACTATGCTGAGATATGCTTTCATCATCAACCCGGCGTCGGGGAATGGCAAGAATGCCGCGCGGCTCAAGGAGCAACTGGCACCGTATCAGAATGAGAATATCAAGATCTACTACACCGATGGCGAGAAGGATGCCACCGTGCTGTCCGATTCCATCGCGCAGGCGGCCGCGGTGAACGGCGATACCGTGAACATCTTCGCCTGCGGCGGCGACGGCACGGTGCAGGAAACCGCCATCGGCCTGCTCGGCCACGATAACGCGCGCCTTGGCATTATTCCGGTCGGCTCCGGCAACGATTTCGTTCGCTGCTTCGAGCATCCGGAACATTTCAAGGACATCGCGAAGCAGATGCTGGCGGGGCAACAGCTGGAGATTGCTTCGGAAGAGGAAGAAGACGAGCATTTGGAGCTGGCGGCCGGCGGGCAGGACGAGCAAGCGGAACCTGTCGCAGAAATGCCAGCTGGTGCTGAGCCGGATGTTATTGCAGAAACGCCGGCCGAAGAGGAACCGGAATCTGCTACAGAAACATCAGCAGACGAGCAATTGACAGATATCGAGCAGCCGGAAGCAACACAGGAGACGGTTAACCACCTCATGAAGATTGACGTCCTGGAATACACTTACGAGAAGGACGGTGAGACGCTTCGGGATTATGCGGTGAACGGCATTAACATCGGCTTTGACGGCAACACCGCCATCCTCGCCCACGACCTCAAGGAACTCCCACTGGTTCAGGGCTCCGGCTCTTATGTGCTGGCCATCCTGGTGAACTTGGTGCGCAAGAAGGGCACGAACCTCCGCGTCATCGCGGACGGCGAGGAACTCCACGACGGTCCGCTGATTCTCTGCACCGCAGCGAACGGTCGTTTCTGTGGCGGCGGTGTGGAGAGCTGCCCGGAAGCGCTCCTGGACAATGGCAAGATTGAACTGCTTCTCATCAAGGATGTCACCCGCCGCTTCTTCGTCAAGGTCTTTCCGGCCTTCAAGGACGGCCGCCTCAAAGAAATTCCGGGCGTGGAAGACATCATCATCTCGAAGAAGGTCAGCGAAGTGACGTTCACGCCGAACGCAGGCAGCATGAAATTCGTGGCCGATGGAGAGATCCGGGAGACCGGCGCCATCACGGTTCGGGTGATTCCGAAGGTATTGACGGTGATTGTGCCGTAAGAAATTTATTTTTACAAGGGGAAGATAACTTATAGCATGCGATTCAAGAAGATTATAACGATATTTCTGATGACTGTGCTGCTGGCGGGAAGCGCCGCAAACAGCGCCCTGGCAGCAGTGAATGAAGATGCGAAAAGCCCGGCGATTGACGCGAAATCCGCCATCGTCTATAGCGTGACCACGGACGAGGTGCTGTTCACCAAGAACGCGGACAAGCGCGTGCAGCCGTGGAGCACCACGAAGCTGATGACTGCACTGATTGTGGCGGAGGAGATGGACCTGGATCAGACGGTAACCGTGTCCTCGAAGGCGGCAGCCCTCGGCGGCTCGACCATGAATCTGGTGGCGGGCGAGAAGCTGTCCGTGAAGGACCTGATGTACGGGCTCCTGATTGAGTCCGGCAACGACGCGGCGATGGCGCTGGCGCAGGCCTACGACGGCGGCCTGACCAAGTTCGTCGCGCGGATGAACGCCCGGGCTGAGGAGCTGGGGTGTACGGGCACGCATTTTGTGAACCCGAATGGGCTAAAAGCAAAGAATCACTACACCACAGCGTCCGACTACCTGAAGATTGCGAAGGCGGCTTTCGCTAACGATACCGTCTATCAGATTGGCGGGACCAAGGTGTACCACGTGAAGAAGACCAACAAATCCGCGGCACGTATGCTGGAGACGCATCTGGATCTGCTGGAGGATGAGGATTCCGGCGTGGTATCCGGGAAGACGGGCTATTGGGAGAATGACGATTGCAGCATCGTGCTGATGTACGACAAAGCGGGGTTGCAGCTGATTCTGCTCCAGTTCGGTGCGAATTACGAGACGCGCGCGGACGATGACGAGCTGCTTCTGAAATTCGCCCGGAAGAAAATCGTGACGGTGAATGCGACCAATCCGGATGAGGCCGTGGGCAAGGTTCGCGTGAAATACGGCGCCCACACGGCAGTGGCCAGCTACCCGAAGGATGTGGTGCTGGCGTATCCGAAAGATGGTACAGACAAGAAGATTTCCTTCCAGGCGAAATACAACAAGACGGTGGAAGCACCGCTACAGGCAGGCGATGAAGTTGGCACGGTAGATGTCTATTGCGACGGCAAGAAGGTGGGAACGACCGCGCTCCTGGTCAAGGAAGATGTGGAGAAGGGCTGGATTCTCTCGCGCTTCTACATCTCGAACAACGCGACCATCGCTATTGGCGTGATTCTGGTGCTACTCTTGATTATCCTGGTGTTCCTGCGGTCCCGCTTTCGCGGGCGCAAAGTGCCGGCGGGGAAACACTGGAAGCGATAAGAAGCAAGAAGAAGGAATAGAAACAAATAACTTGAAGGAGATTGCCTGCCGTTGTCATCGGGTGGATGATGAAGCTCGGAGGCGGAGCGGAAGCCTTATAAGAAGAGCATTCTCCGGGATTCTCGGCGAAGCGGCGGTCGCAGACAAAGTAGAGCGGATAGCCAGCTGGCCAGAAAAGAATATGTAATGCAAAAGAACCGATTTCCGGATTGCCCGGGAATCGGTTCTTTATTTCGTCTAGAGTGCCGCGTACTTATTCAGAATTTCCTGCTTAATGCTCCACAGCTGCTTGGACAGATCGACGTAATAGGTCTGCGGGTTCTCGAAACGCAGGGTCTCGCCCCAGAGTGTCTCCAGCTGATCCTGGCAGTAGGCACGAATCTCATCCAGCGTTGGCGACTCGTAGACGCATTCGCCCTTGTCGAAAATC
>CAVGMK010000212.1:0-3216 GCA_963630135.1 Oscillospiraceae bacterium | reverse complement strand
TAGAATACAAAACAAGGAGGAAACCACCATGTCACGAAACAAGTACACGCCAGAATTCAAGGCTAAAGTCTGCATCCCATCCTGGGAGAGACTCGAGGTTCTGCAAGGCGACCGCGAACTCGATGCCATCGCTGCAGATTACAATCTTAGTCCCAACATGGTTCGAAACTGGAAGAGAGAGTTCGTTCGCAATGCCGGCCGTGTTTTCAACGAAAGCCGCGCCGAGAAAGACATTCGTAGGAAGGAGGCCGAACTGGAGCAAGACCGCAACCAGATGTTAAAGACCATAGGTCAGTTAACGATGGAGCGCGACTTTCTCCAGGGCGTGTTTCGCCGCAACGGATATCCAGTCCCAATGCAAGACTCTCATAGATCCAAACAATGAACTCCCTGTTAGAAGACAGTGTGAATTGCTTGGAATCAGTAGATCAAGTTACTACTACAAACCAATCGAATTATCTCAGGAATCGATTGATCTGAAGGAAAATATCATGGCGGAAATCGACGAGATTCACACTCAATATCCGTATATGGGACAGCGGCGAATTGTCCAACTCCTTCGCAAGGCAAACTTCCAGATTGGGCGTAAATTGGTTCGAAGCTATATGCAGCAGATGGGAATCTGTGCAATTTATCCGAAAGCGAACTTATCCAAGCGGAATTTCAAGGAGACTATCGTTCCTTACTTGCTTCGGAACGTGAATGTATTCATGCCAAACCATGTATGGTCTATCGATATAACCTACATTAAAATGCACCGCGGCCATATGTACCTGACGGCCATAATTGACTGGTATAGCCGCAAAATCGTCGGATGGGAGCTTTCTGACAGTCTTGATACAGCTCCGGTAATCGCGGCTCTTGATAAAGCTATTGAGAAATACGGAGTTCCCGGCATTATCAATTCTGACCAAGGCACACAATTTACAAGCAAAGAGTATAAAGATCGCTTGAAATTATATGGTATCCGCCAGAGTATGGACGGTAAGAGTCGCTGGGCGGATAATATCATGATTGAACGTTGGTTCCGTAGTCTCAAGACAGAGAAAATTTATATCAATGAATTCCACTCGCCGAAAGAGCTGAGGATTGGAATCCGGGAGTATATTGACGAGTATAATTCAATACGTCCTCATGAGGCGCACGAATATGCTACCCCTGATGAAATATATTACAGTACATTCTGTACGACAGATGTTGCATAGTGCCATGCTCCCCGCTCGGGCTCATTACTTATATACGGACGCTAGCCCGAGTGGGACCCCTAGCAGGCTCAACATCGTCAAAACAGCCGTTGGCGTTCACGATAAAATTTTGAAAATGTGTCTTGATAAAGGGGACCATTATATGCAATGAAATTCTTTTGTGGTCAGACAGCGTTAGCAGCTACAGAAATTACGAGTTGCTGGAATCAAATTCGGGACAAATGGTTACACTCCTTGAACTATTTGCTGTTCCACTGATAATTTCAGCGATGCTTCTGATTCTATCGTTGAAGCGGATAATGGACCAGAGAAAGGAGATTGGAAAGACACCATGACCGCTTATGCTATAAATCTGGCCGTCGGAGGACACGGTATGCAATTTGCATGGATCCTATAAAAAATGATGGTCAATGATTCGACCATCAAAAAACTTACACACTTTACTTGACAAACCCATTCGCTGAAGAATCAGCTTCCCGGACCACCATATCATCGTTGTTGTTAGATTCAGTTTTCTGAGTCCTGATGATGTGGTGGTCCTTTGTTTTTCAAATAGGCGTATTCTATCGCCTATTTCTCTTTACTTCGTCTTAACCTTCGATGTGCCGGTCCAGTTGCTGTAATACCGCACCTTGCTTACCGTCTTGTAGGTTCGTACTTTAATGTAGTAGTACTTCTTTCGCTTCAGCGAGGAGATTTTCTTGGACTTTGACGTCGTGGTCTTGTACTTCCAGGTGGAAGAGCCCTTTAGTCTGTAAGCAATCTGGTATCCACTGACACCGGAAACCTTCTTGTAAGATACCGTAATGGAAGTCTTGGCTTTCTTGTACTTTCGGGATCCGACCGTTTTCGGGATAATGCTGTACGAATAGGTTTTCGTTCCGGTATACTTTCCGGTTCCGGTAATCTTGATGTAATGCTTTCCGACGGAAGTATTTCCTCCGGAGTACGTTACCTTGAATGTCACCGGCTTTCCGTTGTGGGTCACTTTAATGCTCTGCTTGATGGCCTTTCCGGTATACGTCTTATTCGATATGCCGGACACCTTGATTCCCGATGTCTTATTGATATCGTAGATCGTATACTTCTCGACATAGGATGCGGCAATCGTATAATCTGCCACTGCAGCAGTGTATTTCTTGCTGGCCTTGTCGTAGGCATCCTGCGCTTCCTGCTGCTCATCCTCGGCCTCTTTCAGCGCATCCTCCTTGGCTTCCAGATCTGCCTTCGCATCGGCTATCTTCTGCTCAAGCTCCTTCAGTTCCGGGAAATCCTCTTCATAGGTCGATGGATCCTCCCGGCTGACCTTCTGCGCCTTTTCGTACTTGGCTTCGGCAGCTTCGATTGCTTTCTTGGCTTCCTCCACGGCTTCTGCCTTGGCTTCGGCGTTCTTAGTAGCAGCATTTTTGTTCTCTTCTGCCGTCTTTAATGCGTCTTCCGCCTGCTTCATTTTTCCCTCGAGCGCAGCCACGTTATCGCTGGCTGCATCCTTGGTGCTTTCTGCGGTAGCAAGATTGGTCTTCTTTTCTTCCAGGACTTTCTCGGATGCATTCTTCTCGGATTCTGCGGTATCCAGTGCGGTCTTTGCCTTCTCCTCCGCATCCTGCAGCTTTTTTGCTTCAGTAGTCCGGTCTTCGACATTCTTGGCCCACAGTTCATAGGCTGTCTCTGCCGTCGCATACGCCGTACTCTTGGCATTCGCATCCTTCTGTGCTTCCGTCAGCTTTGTCTTCAGCTCACTGACCTTAGACTTTCTGCTTTCCAGCTCAGAATTGGCCTTTTCATAGGTGGCTTCTGCGGTATTCTTTTCTGCCAGCGCATCAGTATATCCGGACTCGGCGGCTTCCTGTGCCGCTTCTGCCTGCTCTTTTAGCGTGGTTGCATTCTGCAGGTTTTCTTCAGCATTTGGATTGGCTGCATTAAATGTTTCCAGCGCGGCAGCCGCATCCTCATACGCTTTCTTGGCATCGGCATACGTCCCGTTCTGGTACGTTTCGAGCGCTGCCGTAGC
>CAVGMK010000211.1:0-3240 GCA_963630135.1 Oscillospiraceae bacterium | reverse complement strand
GTGGGGTGGTTATATTAAATTTTCTGATGGTTAAAAGTAGATTTCTTAAAGATTAAGGTTTCCGGTTGGTGCTGGCATCCCTCCTTTCTTCGCCTGGCTTGACGGATAGCACTCATTCTTCATTAATCAGAATGGCGTCGTCCGTGAAAGCAATCGTGGAATTTCTTGGTATCTGATGAAACAGCTCTTCCGGGATGGCGCGCATGGCGATTGTCCGGTTATACATGCGGTTCCCGATAATCGGGCCCAGCGCCAGTACGGCTTCGGCTTCAATGCAGAGCACGGCAACCGGACTGGTGCCCTTCCGAATCATCTCCAGCATGACGCCTGAACTGGAGCAGGAGCCTCTGTCGTAAGGAATGCAGAGGATCTTGCCCGTCATGTTCTCTCCACACAGATCATTGTGAATATCCTCAATATCGCCGGTCGCTGCACGGACACCGCCCCAGAAGCTAAGGGAAATATCGGACTTGATGGCAGGTGCGTGTGCGTTACCTTCCACCATCACCTTGTATTCCCGAATAATCATCTCCTCACCTCCTTCGGCAGCTTTCCAGTTACTGCTGCCAGAACACAGTCCTCCATGGATGCCATGTGAATATTCACGCGGTTGATGGCTGGCGCATATTGCGCGGCCTTCCCAGAATTCGTCACGAAATTCTGATCCTTCCAGCGGGAGTCTCCCTCATCCATCTCCATCAGGCAGGTGTCACAGGTGATGGTTGCGCCGGCTTCTTCCAGAATCTGCGCACTTCCGTTCCGGCAAGCCAGGTTGTACTGCGTTGCGCTGGTCATCAGCCAGAGGCTGGTATGCTCGGCCACCTTCTTCCCATCCATCAGTCTGGCGAGACGATTCAGTTCATCTGCCGACAGATGCGGGCAGCCCATCAGGACAACGTCTGCGCGGTCTTCCGTAACGGTATTCAGCTTCTTCCGCATGGCTTCCATTTCCCGCGGCGTTACGACAATCGTCTCGTATTCCGTGCGCCCGCCGAAAGCCGCTTCCACCGTCGGTGCCTCCGGCGTATGGCCTACCATATGGAACATGCCGACCGCGCCACCGGATGCTGCTGCAGCCGAGAAAGCTTTGAGATCATCCGGCATCGTCCAATCCGGCAATCCGAGAACAACCGGCACCCGATTGACCACAATCTCGCCGACCAGATAGCCCAGCACCGCATAATCCACGCTGTCCCGGAACCAGGTATCATCGAAGCCTTCCAGCCGAAACAGGACATCGCCCTTCCGGTTCTCGTCCAGATACCAGCCGTAAGCCGGAACCCGGCCTACCACCGCACAGGAAACATCAACCATATCCGGAAGCCGCTCTGCCCTGGCACCAATAACGGAATTCACGTAATTGACGGCATTGGATTCGGACCAGCTGACAATCTCACCGAACTGCGGCACATTCGTGCACTGGTACGGTGCGCAGGTCCAGGTCGGGATAACGCCCATCTTCAGGTAAGCATCTTCCATGCGCTTGCTCTTCATGGCGAAATCCTCGGACTGTCCCAGTTCCCTCCAGTGGCAGATATCCCTGGACAGCGGATTGATGGTTGTCGGAACGGCAACCCTCGCGCCATTATCCGCGAGGTATTCCAGGAACTCGGTCCCGGCATCCCAGATGGTAGTGTAGGCAGCCGCATCGATATGCGCATTCCTGACCGGAATCAGGTGATCTGCACCATAGAGTTCGCCCATCTTCGTGACAATCTCCATCGCCAGCTGTACGCCTTTGCCGTGAACACCATCCAGCATTTCCTGCTCATATGAGGTTAGTTTCATGGTTTCATCCTCCTCTCGTGTAAATATGATGATTGAAGATACGAGGAATATATCGTTGGCGGAAGGCGGGCCGCCATGCCAATATCCTCGTTACAGTTTTCACTATATTCCTATCTATGCTATAATGGAAGCGACTTAATATACACGAATCGATAACCTTTGGTTATAAGCTGGCCGACCTAAGAGTCGTCCAACGGCAACTCGCGATGCTCATTCGACATGTCAATTTATCGTATTCATTAAAGCATTCGTCTAATGGGTTCGTTCGACGCATTCCTTCAGCGCACCCATTTGTAGGTTCATTCTGACCTATTCATTCAGAAGGAGAATTCAAGATAATGGAAACCAACATCACGAAATACCTCGCCATCCTGGAAGTCATCCAGGAGCAGAATTTCACCAAAGCCGCCGAGAACCTGAATTATTCCCAGGCCGCCATCAGCAAGATGATTCATTCCATGGAACAGAAGATGGGGCTCACGCTCTTCATTCGCACGACCACCCGCGTGGAGCCGACCGCCGACGCCCTCCGGATCCTCCCGGCCATCCAGGAGCTGTGCAGCAAATACCGCAATCTCGAACGTCAAGTGTCCGACATTACGAATCTGGAGGTCGGCACCATCCGTATCGGCAGCTTCGCCAGTGCTGCGATTCACTGGCTTCCGCACATTCTCAAGGAATACACGAAACGCTACCCGAACATCGAGTTCGAGCTGTACGTGGGAAGCTATAAGGAAATTGAGGTCAAAATCAAGTGTCACGAGCTGGACTGCGCGTTCCTGCCGCTGCCGACATGTGACCCGGAGCTCAATTCCATCTATCTCGAAAGCGACGCCTTCAAGCTGGTGGTGCCACCCGGCCACCCGCTGACGAAATATGACATCGTCCCCCATGAGGAACTGAATCACTACCCGTTCCTGCTGGTGGAAGAGAAAGGCGACAGTGAAGTAACGATATTCCTAGAGGAACACAACCTTCATCCGGTCCGCTTCCTGACAACCTGGGACGATTATGTCACCATGTCCATGGTGGAGAACGGCCTGGGGATCAGCATCCTGTCTACGACGATTCTTATCGGCTGTCCCTTCGATATCGTCATCAAAGAAATGGACGTTCCATTCAATCGCGAAATCGGCTTCGTCTATTCCGACCAGGCGTCAATGTCTAAGGCGCTGGAGAAATTCATGCGTTATCTGGAGTGCCGGTAAGGCAGATTGCCAGGGAGACATCCGACTCGTATTCGAATCAAGCACTGATGTCCAAAAAGCCAGAGAAGTTCATGCATTATCCGGGATGCCGGTAAAATGGATTGCCGGGGAGACATCCCGAAGGATGAGTTACCGGTGCTTCACCGGAGGTATGTGGCGGCCGCGATGGTGATTTTAGCAGGGAATCGGCAGCCCGGACTTTGATTCAGAATTGTCATTCTGCCCGGAATTGATTACAATAATG
>CAVGMK010000210.1:0-3289 GCA_963630135.1 Oscillospiraceae bacterium | reverse complement strand
CGATTTCATCGAATGCAACGTCTGCACCAAGGCCATATCTGGCGTGCAGTGTCTTCGTGATTGCTGCAGTCAGAGTGGTCTTACCGTGGTCAACGTGGCCAATTGTGCCGATATTAATATGCGGCTTGGTTCTTTCATATTTCTGCTTAGCCATATCTTTCCTCCTAATATGGTGTTATTGAATTAAATTACTTGGTTACTTTCTCCAGCAAGCTTTCCGGAAGCTTGTCGAAGTGGTCGAACTGCATTACATAGGTTCCACGGCCCTGAGTCTTCGAACGCAGGTCCGTTGCATAACCGAACATCTCGGACAGCGGTACGAATCCGCGAACGATTGCCGCGCCGCCTCTCATATCCGAACCTTCGATTCTGCCTCTTCTGGAACTGATATCGCCGATGATATCGCCCATGTTGTTCTCCGGAACCGTTACCTCTACCTTGAAGATTGGCTCCAGAAGAACCGGCTTCGCCTTCTTGCAGGCTTCCTTGAATCCCATGTTAGCTGCAATCTTGAATGCCATCTCAGAAGAGTCGACTTCGTGATAAGAACCGTCATACAGTTCAATACCGACGTCTACCATCTGATATCCGGCAACCGGACCGGTCTGCATGGATTCGATGAATCCTTCCTCAATCTTTGGAATGTATTCCTTCGGAATCGCACCACCAACGACTGCATTCTTGAATTCAAATCCAGAGCCGGCTTCTCTTGGATACATTCTGAAACGAACGTGTCCGTACTGTCCGGAACCACCTGTCTGCTTCTTGTGCTTGTAGTCCTCGTCGACTTCCTGTGTAATCGTCTCCTTGTAAGAAACCTGCGGCTTGCCGACATTGGCTTCTACCTTGAACTCTCTCAGCAATCTGTCAACGATAATCTCCAGGTGGAGCTCACCCATACCGGCGATAATGGTCTGACCGGTATCCGGGTTCGTGTAAGTCTTAAATGTTGGATCCTCTTCTGCCAGCTTTGCCAGCGCAATGCCCATCTTCTCCTGACCGGCTTTGGTCTTCGGTTCGATAGCAATCTCAATTACAGGATCCGGGAATTCCATGGATTCCAGAATAATCGGATGATCCTCATCACACAGTGTATCACCCGTTGTGGTCTGCTTCAGACCAACAGCGGCAGCCAGGTCACCGGAATATACCATATCGATTTCCTGTCTGTGGTTGGCATGCATCTGCATGATACGACCGATTCTCTCTCTCTTGCCCTTCGTTGCGTTGTATACATAGGAACCGGCTTTGAGGGTTCCGGAGTATACACGGAAGAATGCCAGCTTACCAACGAATGGATCAGCTACAATCTTGAATGCAAGCGCGGAGAAAGGAGCCTTGTCGCTCGGATGTCTCTCATCCTCTTCTCCGGTCTCTGGGTTCACGCCCTTGATAGATGGGATATCCAGTGGGGATGGCATGTAATCTACAATACCGTCCAGCATCATCTGAACTCCCTTGTTCTTATAAGCGGATCCGCAGAACATTGGGAACATGTTTCCGGCCAATGTCTCTTTACGGATGGTTGTCTTGATCTCGTCGATAGTGAGTTCTTCGCCTTCCAGATATTTCATCATCAGGTCTTCATCACATTCCGCAACGGATTCTACCAGCTTGTCATGCCACTCCTTGGCTTCATCCATCATATCATCCGGAATATCAACGATATCGAATTCAGTCCCTAGAACGTCCTTGTCATAAACCTCTGCCTTCATAGTAATCAGATCGATGATGCCGACGAACTGGTTCTCTGCTCCAATCGGAATCTGAACCGGTACTGCATTGGCTCTTAATCTGTCATGAATCGTGTCAAGAACATGGAAATAATCCGCACCCAGAATATCCATCTTATTAACGAAAATCATTCTCGGTACATTGTATTTCTCCGCCTGTCTCCAGACTGTTTCTGACTGAGGCTCTACACCCTCTTTTGCACTAAGTACCATTACCGCACCGTCCAGTACGCGCAGAGATCTCTCAACCTCTACCGTAAAGTCTACGTGTCCTGGTGTGTCGATAATGTTGATACGAGTGTCTTTCCACTGAGCTGTAGTAGCCGCAGAGGTGATTGTAATACCACGTTCCTGTTCCTGCTCCATGTAGTCCATGGTTGCCGCGCCATCGTGTGTTTCACCGATTTTGTGTGTCTTTCCCGTGTAAAAGAGAATTCTTTCCGTTGTCGTGGTCTTACCGGCATCGATATGGGCCATGATACCAACGTTTCTTGTTTTCTCTAAAGAAAATTCTCTTGGCATTATATCTCCTCTCTACTATAACTCTTCTCTTAGAATCTGAAATGTGCAAACGCCTTGTTTGCTTCTGCCATCTTATGCGTATCTTCCTTCTTCTTTACAGACGCACCTGTATTGTTGGACGCATCGATCAGCTCCTTGGCCAGTCTCTCTGCCATCGTCTTCTCGCCTCTGTTTCTGGTGTACAGGGTCAGCCAACGCAGCGCCAGAGTCTGACGTCTTTCCGGTCTAACTTCAATCGGAACCTGGTAGTTCGCACCACCGATTCTTCTTGCTTTAACTTCCAGCTTCGGCATGATGTTGTTCATTGCCTCTTCAAATACTTCCATCGGCTCCTTGCCAGTCTCTGCCTGGATCTGGTCGAATGCGCTGTATACGATAGTCTGCGCAACGCCCTTCTTACCATCCAGCATGATGCTGTTGATGAGCTTTGCCACTACGACACTGCCGTATACTGGATCTGGAAGTACTTCTCTCTTTGGTGTGTTACCTTTTCTTGGCACTTCTCTTCCCTCCTTGTTACCACGGGGTACTCGACCGTGCTTCTAACGCCGGCCGCGAGTCCTTAATATATCAAATATTAAGACAATATCCCGAATCAACTACTTCTTCTTAGGTCTCTTTGCTCCGTACTTGGAACGTGCCTGACCACGGTTTGCTACGCCGGCTGTATCCAGTGTACCTCTGACGATGTGATATCTAACACCTGGGAGGTCCTTTACTCTTCCGCCTCTGATCAGAACAACAGAGTGCTCCTGCAGATTGTGGCCGATACCTGGAATGTAAGCCGTAACTTCGATTCCGTTGGTCAAACGAACTCTCGCAACTTTTCTCAGAGCTGAATTTGGCTTCTTAGGAGTTACAGTCTTAACAGCTACGCATACGCCTCTCTTCTGTGGAGAGCTTACGTCGGTTACAGTCTTTCTCAGAGTGTTCATGTTCTTACCGAGCGCAGGAGAGTTAGACTTCTTAACAGAGCTTTTTCTTCCCTGACGAACTAATTGGTTAATAGTAGGCATTATTGTCTCCTTTCCTCT
>CAVGMK010000209.1:0-3300 GCA_963630135.1 Oscillospiraceae bacterium | reverse complement strand
GATTGCCGCTTCTGCCGGCAACCACGCCCAGGGCGTTGCCTTCGCCGCGAAGGAATACGGCTGCAAAGCCACCATCGTCATGCCGACGACCACACCGCTGCTGAAGGTGAACCGCACCGAGAGCTACGGTGCCAAAGTGGTGCTCCACGGCAATGTCTACGATGAAGCGGCAGCGTATGCCAAGCAGCTGGCGGAAGAAGAAGGCTTGACTTTCATTCACCCGTTCGATGATCTGACTGTGGCAACCGGACAGGGTACCATTGCCCATGAAATCCTGGAAGAACTTCCGGACGTCGATGCCATCCTCGTACCGGTGGGCGGCGGTGGACTGGCCACCGGCGTTTCCACCCTGGCGAAGCTGGTCAACCCGGATATCCGGATTGTGGCAGTTGAGCCGGCAGGTGCCGCATCCTTAACCCGTTCCATTCAGGAGGGTAAGGTGACAACGCTGGAATACATCCAGACGATTGCTGATGGTACCGCCGTGAAGACACCGGGTGAGAAAATCTTCCCATATCTTCAGAAGAATGTGGATGAAATCATTTCTGTAGAGGATAACGAGCTGGTCGTTGCCTTCCTGGACATGGTCGAGAATCATAAGATGATTGTCGAGAACTCCGGCCTGTTGACAGTGGCAGCACTGAAGCACCTGAACTTCAAGGGCAAGAAAGTGGTATCCATCCTGAGCGGCGGCAACACGGATATCATCACGATTTCCAACATCATCCAGCACGGTCTGGTGATGAGAGACCGGATTTTCACCGTATCCGTTATGCTCCCGGATAAGCCGGGCGAACTCGTCCATGTGGCACAGATCATCGCTGAGGCGCAGGGCAACGTCGTCAAGCTGGAGCACAACCAGTTCGTCAGCGTCGACCGGAACGACAAGGTGGAGCTGAAGCTCACTATCGAATCCTTCGGTACGGATCACAAGAACCGCATCATCTGGGCGCTTCGGGAGAACGGCTACGAGAACACCAAGGAAATTGGCGTAATGATGTAGGAGATCTCTCTCCGTTAACGCGGAGACGATGGAATGCCTAGAGACTTGGCCGAATCGTCATATTGGTAGGACGGGATGAAGGGGATTCACGGTATAGTGACTTATCGTCGCTATGATGAGAAATGAATTCTCTCATGTCGTCATATTGATGCCATGTAATAGCAATTCACATTATGATGTAAGCAGATGCCGGTGGCAGGATGATTGTCATCTCAAAGCCGGCATATATCACCCTTTTACTGCTTACCTGGAAGGAGCGACATTGTTCGCTCCTTTTTCGTGCTCCGATTTTCCCCCTGTGGAATAACGCTCGTGACGCTGAATCAAATTACGAATCGAATAACGGATGATGAAGCCAATTCCCTTCCTATCGGAACTCTCGGCTCGGAACTCCCAGCCGGAAGATGTATCTTAGGAAGCATTCCTTGAAGAAATGAAGATTGCTTCTATAGAGCGGGTGCAAGTGGCGGGATAATCAACCAACCAACCATCCATCAATTGCTTCTTCTTCGAAAGAGAAAGCGTGTATAAATTGCAGGTGGCGGGATGATTATACCTCCATCCATTACTCTTTCCTCGGGAGGGAAGGCGTGTATAAATACAGTATGAAAAATGCATAATAATGTATCCCAGCCGGTCAGAAGCAGGGTTCGCCTCGGAAACGGTGGCCGGACGAATCTTGTTTTTATTAAAATACATTGTGGGAAGATAACAACAAAAAACAAAATTATTTGTGTATAATATACAACAAAAGAGCTGCAAATTATTTGTGAATACAACTAAATCGCCTTGCAAACCTTGAAAAATCAACATCTCCAAAACTCGGATGTTGACAGTGTGCAAGAATGATGTTAATATAATCAAGCGATTTTTTACGGAAATTCATTTCTCAAGAAAGGGGAATAAATATGCATACAGCACTAATGGCAATTCTGCTTGTAGTGAGCGTTCTTATCATCATCAGTATTCTGCTTCAGTCCAGCAACAGCACCGGACTTTCCGGTTCGATTGCCGGTGGCGCAGAGCAGCTCTTTGGTAAGAGAAAGAGCCGCGGATACGATTCGATTCTGGCCAGAATCACGGTCGTTCTTTCGGTGATATACATCGTGGTATCGCTGGCGATTGTAACGCTCTTCCAGTAGCGAGAGGCTAGACTGCGGGAAGCGGAGGCTTCCTATTTGAACTGGTTATTTATTGACGAGGCACTATATAGTGCCTCGTAATATTTATAAATTATACTAACTCATACTATAGAACTAATTAAGGAGGAATTGGGCTATGAATCTATGGATTGCACCAATCTGCGCCGCTGTCGGCCTGCTGGTTGCGTTCAGCCTCGCATCCTGGGTAGGAAAAGCCGATGCGGGCAATGAAAGAATGAAGGAAATTGCGGGCTTCATTCACGAAGGAGCAATGGCTTTCTTGAAGAGAGAATACAAGACGATGGTTATCGTTGTTGCGGTTCTCTTCGTTATTATCGGACTGTGCATTAACTGGACATCCGCTGTACTGTACGTATTCGGTGCGGTTCTTTCCGTACTTGCCGGATATTTCGGTATGACCGTGGCAACAAAGGGTAACGTTCGTACCGCCAATGCAGCAATGACCAGTGGTATGCCGCGCGCACTTCAGATTGCGTTCCGCTCCGGTGCGGTAATGGGTCTGTGCGTATCCGGCTTGGGACTTCTCGGTCTGGGTATTGTATTCGTTGTACTGGATATGGCAACCATTCAGCAGTGTGTCACCAGCTTCGGACTGGGTGCTTCTTCGATGGCACTCTTCGGCCGTGTTGGTGGTGGTATCTACACGAAGGCTGCTGACGTTGGTGCGGATCTGGTAGGTAAGGTCGAAGCCGGAATCCCGGAGGATGACCCGAGAAACCCGGCCGTTATCGCCGATAACGTTGGAGACAACGTTGGTGACGTTGCCGGCATGGGTTCCGACCTGTTCGAGTCCTATGTTGGATCCATCATTTCCGCTGTTACTCTGGCTGCTGTTGCAGTCAATGAATCCGGTGAGATGTCGACCTTCAACGAAACAACCGCTGCGGTATTCCCGATGCTGATTGCTGCCGTTGGTCTGATTGCATCCGTTCTCGGTATTCTGGCCGTTCGCGGCAATGAGAACGTGAACCCGGCGAAGTCCCTCAACATGGGTACTTATGTCAGCGGTGCTATCGTTATCGTGGCTTCTGTCCTGATGAGCAAGAGCCTGCTCGGATCTCTCAACTATGCATGGGCGATTATTGCCGGCCTGCTGGTTGGTATCATCATCGGTGAGCTGACCGAAATCTACAC
>CAVGMK010000208.1:0-3398 GCA_963630135.1 Oscillospiraceae bacterium | reverse complement strand
CCTCATCATCACCGTGAGACGTCTCTTCCCCTGCAATTTCCGAAGCTTCGTCTACCGGCGTCACGTCAGTCTCAGTATCGCTAACTGATACATCTTCCTCTGAATGCTCTGATTCCTCGGTTCCTTCGGCATCCACCGATGTAGCTTCATCGGTTCCTTCCGCATCCGCCAATACATCGGAAGAAGCGGAATCTCCGGACGCATCAGAAGTAGCGGACTTCCCGGACATCTCTCCGGACGCATCAGAAGCATCGGACTCCTTGGACGTCTCCGCGGACGCGGATTTATTTTTGGCCGAGGAAAAATCGCCGTCCAGCTTCTCCTTAATCTTGCCGACAATGTTGATGGAAGGCTCCTCCTTCTTGACGAGGCGGACGATGTTGGAGCGATGCTTGACAATCACCAGAAGGGCCATGGCAACCGCCACCGGCAGCGCCGCCGGGTAGTAGAACCAGATGAGGAACGGGTAGGCGACAGCGGCCAGGATGGATCCCAGAGACATCTTCTTGGTGAAGCCCACCACCAGAATCGCAATCAGAATCAGCGCGAAGGCACTCGGCCAGTTCAGCGCCAGGGCCGCGCCCAGGGAGGTGGCGACGCCTTTGCCACCGCGGAACTTGTACAGAGCCGGGTAGATGTGGCCGAGGACAACGCAGGCGAAAGCAATCATCGAGCCGTAGTCGCCGGCATCCATGCCCAGGCTGATGCGGACGGCGAGGAAGCCCTTGAAGACGTCAATGGCCAGGGTGGCCAGGGCGGCTTTGGCGCCCAGCACCCGCAGGACGTTGGTCGTTCCGGCATTTCCGCTGCCCTCGCTACGAATATCGATTCCGTGCAGCCGCCCAATCAGGATTGCCGGAGAAATATTACCGATTAGATAGGACACAACGCCTACAAAAATCAGAATAAAATAATTAACGGACATCCTTATTTCTCTCCTTTTTTCTCGTTATACACAAATTTAACGGAAGTTCCTTCGAAATCATAGGCTTCGCGCAATCTGTTCTCGAGATAGCGCGCATAGGAGAAGTGCATCAGTTCTCTCGAATTAATGTTGAAAGAGAACAATGGTGGTGCCACGCCGATCTGTGCTGCATAATATATCTTCAGTCTTTTACCCTTGTCCGACGGTGGCTGACGCATCATCACCGCATCTTCAATCAGGTTGTTCAGCTTGCCCGTGGTAATGCGGCGCAGGCGAATTTCCTGAATTTTGGCCGCGCGCCGTAGCACGTCATAGATTCTTCGGCCCTCTAATACCGAGGTGAAAAGAATCGGTGCATAAGACGCGAACAGCATCTCCGAGCGAACCTTTCGCTCATAATCTCGCATGGTGTTCGTCTCTTTGTGGATGAGGTCCCATTTGTTGATAACGATCATCATGCCCTTGCCGGCTTCGTGGGCGATGCCGGCGATTTTCTTATCCTGATCCGTGATGCCTTCCACGGCGTCAATCATCAGGATGCAGATGTCACAGCGCTCAATCGCCGCAATCGCGCGAATGACGCTGAACTTCTCGATGGAGTCGTTCACCTTGCTCCGTTTCCGAAGGCCCGCTGTATCAATCAACGTATATTGATGGCCTTCGAATTCGAACGGCGTGTCGATGGAATCCCGGGTGGTGCCGGCAATCGGCGAGACAATCACGCGGTTCTCCTTCGTAAGGGCGTTCACCATGGAGGATTTGCCCACATTCGGCTTACCGATGATGGCAATCTTGATGCTCTCTTCATCCGATTCGTAATCCTGATCCGGGAAACCGCCGACGATTTCATCCAGGAGATCACCGATATTCAGCATGTTCGCCGAACTGATTGGAATCGGTTCCCCGAGCCCCAGCTCATAGAAATCATAGATGGTGTCCGGCATCTTGGACGGGTTATCAATCTTGTTCACCACTAGGATAACCTTCTTGCCTGTGCGCCGCAGTATGGCGCCGACTTCGGCGTCCGCGGTGGTCAAGCCCTCCTTCCCGTCCACCATGAACAGGATGAGGTCCGCCATATCCATGGCCACCATCGCCTGATCCCGCATCTGAGAGAGAATCGGGTCATCGGTATTCGCTTCGATACCGCCGGTATCGATGATGGCAAATTCCACGCCATTCCACTCGGTCTCCGCATAGATACGGTCCCGGGTGACGCCCGGCACATCCTCCACGATGGCCTTGCGTTCCCCGATAATTCGGTTGAAGAACGTGGATTTTCCCACGTTCGGTCTTCCCACCACCGCCAGAATTGGTTTACTCATTAAATATTCCCTCCGCAAATTCTGCCGGATTGAACTCCAGCAAGTCCTCAATACCTTCTCCCATTCCGATGAACTTAATCGGAATGTCGAACTGATCCGTTACCGTAATGGCGATTCCGCCTCTGGCCGTCCCATCGAGTTTGGTCAGAACCAGGCCCGTCAGGTCCGCAATTTCCGAGAATTCCTGTGCCTGACTGATGGCATTCTTGCCCGTCGTGGCATCCAGTACCAGGAGTGTCTCGCGATGCGCCTCCGGATACTCTCTCGAAATGATGCGGTTCATCTTCTCCAGCTCGTTCATGAGATTCTTCTTGTTCTGGAGACGCCCCGCCGTATCGCAAATCAGCACATCCGTTCCGGCCGCCTTCGCCGACTGAATCGAATCGTAGATGACCGCCGACGGATCGGTGCCCTCCTCGTGACGAATCACGCGAACGCCAACGCGCTCTCCCCACTGCTGCAGCTGTTCGGCCGCCGCCGCACGGAATGTATCCGCTGCCGCCAGCATGACAGTGCGGCCTTCCTGAACACATCGATGGGCAATCTTGCCAATCGATGTCGTCTTACCGCCGCCGTTGATACCAATCATCATGATAATCAGCGGACTCTCGCTGGAGAGCTTGTTGCGCTCCCCCTTGTCCACCAGCTTCGCGATGACCTCCTGCAAAGCCCCCTGCACTTCGTCCGGCTTGGTGAGATAGCGGTCATTGATGCGTGTTCGCAGCATCCTCATGATTTTGTCGGTCGTCTCGATGCCGATATCCGAAATAATCAGCGATTCCTCGAGCTCCTCCAGGAAATCCTCATCGAGGTTCGGATTGCCCATAATCACATTCGCTACGCGTTCCTTGAATTTATCAAATGTCGATTTTTCCTTGAAAATACCCATCTCGTCCCTCTGTTATAAGAATTGATAAGAATCTGTCACCGTTCCGGCCTGAAGCCGCGGCTTTCCCGGAATACGGGGGTTAAAAGCAAATTAATTTTGGCCCGGAATTTCCCGAGCAGGCCACCACATTCGTCCTGCCTACTGAATTCGCCTAATCGAGATCCATCTCGCGAGCATCCTCCAGCTTGAGCGAAAGCATCTTGGAAATGCCATGCTCCGGCATCGTCACGCCGTAGAGCACATCCGCGTACTCCATGGT
>CAVGMK010000207.1:0-3399 GCA_963630135.1 Oscillospiraceae bacterium | reverse complement strand
CAATACTTACTCTGGTTAAAGGTCGGAGGCGGAAGCCGATACTACGACTGGGCAGGTACAAGCCCACTATCTTTAGGCGGTGGGTAGTTGACTCCTTCCATCCATTCCTTCTCCTTGGCCGCACATGCTTCGTGGCGGACAAGGGAACTGTTATTTGAAAGGCACTTAATAAGTTAGCGCCCCTTAACACGAATTTCCGATTTACGAAAGTAATTATCGTATTTCGGAAATTTTAACTGTGATTTTATTGACTTAAATGCGTCAGGGTAGTATATTTGATATGTCGCTGGATTCCCCGGCGGCAGTGTATAGAGGATGGATGAAGGAGGAAGGTCTTAGGAATGGCAGAGAAGAATAACTCGCTGGAGAAGGCTCTTGCCGTTCTGGATTTGTTCCAATATCGGTCGCGCTGGACATTAACCGAGATTGCGCAGGAGACCGGATATTCCAATGCGGCGGTTGCCCGGATGCTCAATTCGATGGAATCGATGCATTATATTTATCAGGACAAGATTAACGGCGGTTATTATCTGGGCGACAAGCTCTATGTGCTGGGCCGGAAGACCCAACTGAAGAATCAGTTAATCAACGTGCTGGACGAACCGGTGGAGACGCTTTGCCGAAGATGCGGCTTCTCCGTGACGGTAGCCATTCGTCGGGAGTACCACAGCGTCACTGTACTTCGGAAGGATCCGCAGACCGGGCTCACGATGTCGCTGATTCAGAGCGTGGGCGATCGGATGAGCCTGAATGCCACCGCAGCCGGAAAGATTCTCACCGCGTTCTCGGAGAACCCGGATCGGCTGGTAGACCGCATGGAATACGTGAAGCTGACGACGAGGTCCATTGCGGACCGCAATGAGTTCGCCGACCTGATGCACGAGGTACGAAGCCAGAAGCTGGCCTACGACATGGAAGAGGTCACCGAAGGTCTGGTGTGCGTTGCGGCGCCGGTGCTGGACAAGAACGGCATTGCCATCTGTGCCATCAGCCTGAACGGGTACAAGGAGCGAATGATTCAGTCGTTATACAACACGATTACGAAGCTCCAGGATTGCGTGCATGAATGCGAGCGGTTACTTCAGTAACGATGAGAACTTAGGGAGAGAATCTCATCGAAGCGACGAAAGATGTTCACCTATATTTCTTCACCGTTTTGCGCATCTTCGATATCCCTGCGAGGGAAAGACATAGCGGCGGGAAACCGGTAAAGAAATATCAGAGATGTAAGTAGACGATGCAGTTAGGATGCACCGCCGGACGAGTAAGGAGGAATCGAATGGGACTTTTATATGAAATGGACAAGACGGTCGATGAAGTGATGAAAGAGAAGAAGAACTTCCTCTTCATCGGCGAAGCAGGTAGCGGCAAGAGCGAAATCGTACTGAATTTCGCGGCGAAGCTGGCGAAGGAGGGAGACCGCAAGGTCGATCTCTTTGACATGGACCAGACCAAGCCGTTATACCGCTCCAGAGATATGCAGCAGGAGTTCAAAGAGCTCGGCGTGGACATTCATTACCAGGATCAGTTCCTGGATGCACCGACCGCCGTGGGCGGCGTGGCCACATCGCTTCTCAGCGATAATTACACGCTTCTCGATATCGGTGGCGGTTCGCCGGCAGCCCGGATGGCAGGTGCGTATTCCCACATTCTGAAGAATGAGGATTCGGTTCCAATCTACATCATCAATCCGTATCGTCCGTGGACCAAGGACCTGCTTTCTATCGATGAAACGATGTCCAGCATTCTCAATGCGGTTCGCCTGGATCATATCTACATCCTGGGAAATCCGAACCTGGGATATCATACGAACGCCGAGGATTTCCTGGAAGGCTTGAACAAGCTGGACGAATTACTCGATGGCATTGCAACCGTGAACAGTGCCTGCGTTAAATCTGACGTTTATGAGGAAGTGAAGGATAAGACGGACAAATTCCTCCTTCCGATTGAACTATATTTGACCTATGAATGGGTCGATCGTTAAAACACTATTTTAAAGAGGAGGTAATGTCGATGGCTAAAGGAAAAATCGAAATTAATTCTGAGGCTTGCAAATCCTGCCAGTATTGTGTGATTTCATGTCCAAAGAAAATTCTGGTAGTCGGCGAAGAGGTGAACTCTTTTGGTTATCCGTATGTAATCAGCGCAGAGCCAGAAAAATGCATCGGTTGTGCAATGTGCGCACAGATTTGTCCGGAATCTGCAATTGAAGTGTGGAGATAATTAGAGAGAGGAGAAATTCATAATGAGTGAACGTGTATTTATGAAAGGCTGCGAAGCGATTGCAGAAGCAGCTGTCAGAGCGGGATGTCGCTTCTTTGCTGGTTATCCTATTACACCACAGAACGAGATTCCTGAGTATTTCGCAAGAAGAATGCCGGAAGTTGGCGGTACTTTCGTACAGGGCGAGTCCGAGGTTGCATCCGTTAACATGCTGTACGGTGCTGCATCCACTGGTATCAGAGCAATGAGCTCTTCTTCCAGCTGCGGTATCAGCCTGTATTCCGAGGGCGTTTCCTACATGGCATCCGCTCGTATCCCGGCTGTCTATGTTAACGTACAGAGAGGTGGCCCTGGTATCGGCGCTATTCAGCCGGCACAGCAGGACTATTTCCAGGCTACCAAGGCATCCGGCAACGGTGGTTTCCAGATGCTGGTTCTGGCTCCTTCCACAGTACAGGAATGCGTAGACATGGTATATGAAGCATTTGACCTGGCTGCAAGAGACGAGAACCCGGTTCTCGTACTGACAGACGGCGTTATCGGCACCATGATGGAGCCGGTTGTTCTTCCACCAATGAAGAGCGACGAAGAGCTGGCTGAGCTGAGAGCGAAGTTCGCTCACAGAGCGATTGTTGGTCACCCTCATGGCCAGAATGCATTCTGCCGTCCGGGTTCCGTAGGTACCGGTCAGGAAGCAGTTAACATCGAAGCTGCGAAGCTGTATGAGACATGGAAAGAGAACGAAGTAGAAGTAGAAGAGTTCATGACAGAAGATGCTGAAATCATTCTTGCTGCTTATGGTATCTCCGCTCGTATCTCCAAGGTTGTTGTTAAGAAGCTGAGAGAAGAAGGTATCAAGGCCGGAATGATCAGACCGATTAAGGTTTCCCCATTCCCATATGATACATTTGCTAACCTGGACTTCAATCAGGTAAAGGGAATCCTCGACGTTGAGATGTCGATTCCGGCTCAGATGAAGTTCGATATCGAGCACGCTGTACATGGCAGAACTCAGATCAATGAGTGCCTGAGATCCGGTGGTCAGTTGCTGACCAACGATCAGGTATATGATGCTGCTCGTAAGCTGATTAAGGAGGTACTGTAATGGAGAAAGTATATACAAGAACCGAAGGCATTCTGCCTAATACTGTCTCTGGCTTTTGCCCAGGATGCATG
>CAVGMK010000206.1:0-3399 GCA_963630135.1 Oscillospiraceae bacterium | reverse complement strand
TCCTCGTAGACCTGAATGGATGCATTGCCATCGCGCATTTCGATGATTTCTCCGGTCAGTCCTAAATGTCCGACCTTCACTACATCGTACATGTTCGCTTCGCCCATGCCAGATGCTACGACAAGAGGTCCGGAAATTTTAACGACTTTACCTTGCTCCATAATTTCTACCTCCATTACTTATCGCCGAACAGGATGTCGGCGCCAACCGCTTTCTCCACCGCTCTCTTGACGTTCTGCTGGCCTACGCCGTAGCTTCCGTCAATACCCGGAATCGGCACGATTGCCGGGATTCGGAGGGTGTCGTATTTCGCGATCTCTGATCCTAATTCTCTGAAATATTTTTCTGTAATATAGATGATTCCATATTCATCCTTGACAATGTGATGAAGTATTTTCGATGCCTCTTCCTTAGTCTGGCATGCATACGCATCCAATCCGAAGACTTTGAAACCGAGAACACTATCCGCATCGCCGATAATACCGATTTTACTCATAAGTCTCCCTCATTCTTTCCTGGATCACGGAAGGATCCATGTCTGCCAGCTTGCCAGCCAGAAGAATTCGAACGCACTTAATCTCCATCTGCTTCGCTACCAGGAATGCCACCATCGGTTCGATACCGAAGGTGATGCTCTTGGCATCGCGGAGATACTTCATCAGTGTGTCATCACAGAGCTTCTCCAGCAGAGTGAATGTTCCTGTCTTCTCCATCGACTCAATGCCACGCTCCGCCGCTTCACGGATGGCGAATCGCTGGAACCGTTCCGGCACCTGCTTCATGTCATCCTCGTAAGCGCGCTGGAAGAGCTGCAGCTCGATGTTACCGCCCGGCAGGAATACCTTGCTGTAATACGATGCCGGCTGTCCCATCTTACGAACGCGGACAAAGGTCTTCAGATTGATTGTATCCATCCACAGTGCGACATATCCCTGTACGAACTTGTTACCGGAGCTCTCTGCGCAATCGCAGATTTCCTGATAACAATATTTGTCACAGATGAAGTCGATAACCTGTGGATCCTTGGTTCTTGCATGTGTGTCGATTGCTTCGTCCAGAGCTTTTGCCATGTTCTCGGTCAGCTGGGTACGATTCCTCTGATTGATGATTCTGGCCATCTCGGAAGCCGGGATTGTGCCGTTCTCCATCAGGATCTCGTCTCTGTTGATACCGAGCGATTCTGCTTTTAACAAGACTTTCATATTGTGATAATCCATCGGGTAAGCAAAGATGCGGAAGAGCTCGGCCTCTTTGGAGAGGTCTTTGATCTCCGCGAAGAGATCGGTCTCTGCCTGTCTCAGCACCTGTTCGTAATTATCCGCCTTGATTGCATTGCCTTCTGCACCGTAACCAGCGTCCTGCAAGACTTTGAAAATATCGTCGACATTTTTAGATTCTGTCATAGTGCGCAGCTGCTCGCCGGTCAGGAGTCTCTTCTCCATGCTGCGGATGCGGCCTGTCGCAAATATGTAATCAGTTCCCAAAAGATGCGCCTCCTTTCTGGTTATTTCCGTTACATTCGGCTATTTGAAAAGTTCCTTCGCAATCTCCGAGGTCAGCTCCGTCTTCGCGTTGTCCAGAAGTCTTTCCAGAGAAGCGTTATAGGAGATATTCCCTTCCTTGAGAATGCAGCCGCCCTCGATGTTCGCGGTCTCATCGGAGACCTTGAGTGCGGTGCCTGCCAGTGCGCTCTTCAGCGCACTGCCGATTCGTTCCTTGTCCGCTGCGTTCAGCAGAATCTCGCCGTCCTTATCCTTGAAATCCTTGATCTGATCCACAATGAACTGAACATATTCTGCGGTGTCCAGGTTCTGAAGCTTGTCTTTCGCTGCCTGGAAGCATTCGTCAATCAGCTCCTGCTTGGCGCTGAGCTGCATCTTCCGGGCTTCGAGTGCGGCCACGGAGTTCCTTCTCTCCTTGAGTGTTGCCGCTGCCTTCTCTGCCTCTGCAGTATATTTCGCGATGACTTCATCGGCTTGCTGCTTCGCTTCGTCAAGAACGCTCTTCTTGACCGCTTCTGCCTGGGTCCGCTGATCCTCTGAATAAGCATTCGCTTCCTTCAGGATTCTTTCAGTGATGGACTCTATACTCATATGTCATCGTTCCTTTCTATGTAACTTAGGGTAATTCAACAATCGGTGTCTAGCCAACTGTGATTCCGTTGTACATAAGGAACGACATAATGAATGCGAGGATGGCGTAGGTCTCTACCATTACGGCATAGATTACGGCCTGACCGAGCTTACCGTCCTTCTTGGACAGGAGCATGATGCCGGCAGCTGCTGCCTTACCCTGGGATACGCCGGAGAGAATTCCTACGATACCGATTGGAAGACCGGCGAACAGGAATGCGAGGCCCTGCTCGAATGTTACGTTAGCCAGAGTGCCACCCAGGATTCCGATCTTGGTCAGAATCATGATAGCGATTACCATTCCGTAGATACCCTGTGTACCAGGCAGCGCCTGAAGTACCAGAGTCGAACCGAAGCTTACGCCGTCGCCGGACATAACGCCGTCCGCTGCCTCACCGGCAAGACCTACACCAAGAGCACTTCCTACACCGGCGCAAGTAGCGATTGCTGCGCCCAATACTGCTAATGCCAAACCTAATGTCATTTTATTTAACCTCCTCAACTATGTTGATATACTTTGTTTCTCTATCGAACGGCTCGAATGCTCTGCCGCCGCCTTCATAAAATCTTCCGAAGAACTCTACGTACTGAAGTCTGCAGGAGTGGACGAATGCGCCCAGCGCGTTAATTGCAAAGTTCAGTGTATGTCCTAAGAGCGCTACCAGCAGGAACATGACCACGCCGACGACGCTCTTACCGCCCATGGATGCCAGGAAGTTGAATACCTGTGCAATCGAGGTGGACGCGAGTCCCAGTCCCAGCAATCTGGAGTAGGACAGGATATCCGACAGGTTCCCGGTAATTCCGCTGTACAGGTCCCAGATTCCCAGGCCCTTGCTGATGCCCTGGTTGGTGAAGAATGGCAGGATGAATGCGGCCGCTACGCCAACGATTGCCATCCACTTGCCGATTCCCGGTGCCGCTGGAGATACTCTGCTTCCGAACAGGACGAGAATGAGTCCGATAACAATCAGGTACCATGCAAATACGTCCTTGCAGACATCCAGGTACTGCTTCGCCTTGATCTGCTCGTACGCCTTGATTCCCATTCCCACGAACAGGTGAACCACACCGATTCCGCAGGAGAATACCAGGAATACCATCGGCTCCTTCGCCGGATCCAGCCACAGCGGGCTGATGGTCACGGTCTTGCCGAAGAACGTCTTCGCTACCACCTGAATCAGGTCGCCGAAGAAGCTTCCGAACATGATGCCCCAGAAGATACTGGAGAATCCGCTGTAGAGCAGGACCTTCATCAGCTTATACG
>CAVGMK010000205.1:0-3402 GCA_963630135.1 Oscillospiraceae bacterium | reverse complement strand
CGCATGTCACCCATGCGAAAAGGTTCCACTAAGGGGAACCTTTGACTGTGGCAGAGAAGATTAAGCGGCGGTCTCCATCGCGTTGGAAAAACCGTTACATAAGATGAACCCGAAGTGCCCGAAGACCAGCGCTACCAGCAGTATCGCCGAGTCCCCGAACCGGATGCCGCCAATCTTGATGCACCCCAGCAGGTACCCAATCGCCAATATAAGAATCAAACACATAATCGAATTGAGTGTCATATCCCTCGCCTCCTATCCGTGACCATGACAAGGCTTTTTTTTGCGGGAATGTCAAGCCCTTTTTTCCATATATTTGTATATTGTATATTTGCATATTTGAAATTTCTGTCAAAAATACCTCCGCACCCATCGGACGTTCCCGACGGGGCGGAGGTGATTTTAGCGGAGTAGCTTCTGTGTTACATATTGAATGGAACATCTGAAGCATAGATTCTTCCGGAAATGCATCATTCATGGAATGCTGCATCCTGCGAGACGCAACTTCAGATATCGCGTCTTATGGGATACTTTAGAGAACAACCTTTTTACCATCCTTGATGACGAGAGCGATATCGTTCAGCACTTCGATATCTTCGTCCGGGTTGCCCTTGTAGATGGCGAGGTTGGCTTTCTTTCCCTCTTTGATGGTGCCGACTTCGTCATCAATCAGCAGAATCTCAGCGTTATTCTTGGTTGCCTGAATCAAGGTATCCTTCGGTGCCATGCCACATTTGTTAACACGCAGGCGGAATTCATAGATGCCGTTTCCGTGGCTTCCTTCATATACGCCGGCATCCGTTCCCCAGCCCATCTTGATACCCATCTTGTAGGCTTCGCTCATGCCTTCATCCAGCAATTTCACGATGCGGGCGGATTTCTCTACGTAGTGCTTCGGCATGCCCTCGGACATATCCAGGAAGGCGTGTGGTGCGCTTAGCGTCGGAATCATGAATGTCTGATTGGATGCTTTGTACATGCGGAGGCATTCGTCATCCATGACAGAGGAATGTTCTACCGTGCGGACACCGTTGCGAATGCAGCTCTTGATGCCCTCTGCACCGTGGCAGTGAACAGACACCGGACGGTTGACGAAAGCTGCCATCTCACAGACTGCGGCCAGTTCTTCTTCGGAAACAATTGGTCTTCCCGGTTCACCGCCCGGATTCATGATGGCGCCTGTGCCCATCAATTTGATCCAATCTGCACCTCTCTGATATTGTTTGCGGACTGCTTTGTGGAATTCCTCCGGCGAATCCGCTTCCAGATACATGTCACCGAAATAGTCGTTTCCGAGTTCCGTTGGGGACAGAATCTTGCCGCTTGCCAGGATGTCCGGTCCAACAACATAGCCTTCCCGAACCGCTCTTGCGACATCGATGATGATGTTGTTGCGGTCGCCGAGGTCACGAACCGTGGTATAGCCCATTCTCAGATTGTCCTGAGCCAGGCGAAGTGCAGTTACCGCGCGGTATGCGTCCGGCTGTACGTTCTCTTCGAACGTATTGGTTCCTTTGAGATCCAGGTGCAGGTGCGCTTCAATCAGTCCCGGGATGACGGTCATATCGGACATGTCCAGAACTTCACCGCCGGAAACCGACTTCGGTGCCTGAATTTCCTGAATAATGCCATCTGCAATAACGATATCTGCGCGGTCTCCATCGAAACCTTCTGTCAGCTCTGGAATAATTCTTGCATTTCTCAGTACCAGCATTGTATTAACCTCCCAAATTTCTTAACCCGTGAATGTTCGTATGTAAGAGATGTATCCGTGCAAGATGTATCCATTCGGGTTGCGCTTGGGATTTGATACATTGTAGTTTATTCTTCTTGAGTCTGTCAATCTTAATTTTGTCTGTAGCTTCATGAAATGTAGCTGAATTTTGGTAATCGTAATAAATCGCCATGCGGACGTTGTCATGAGATTCATGAGAATGTCCGCATGGCGATTTTACTAATAGACGACTAGCGAATTGACTCTTTTGATTTCCGCAACGGTATCCTTGTCATAGATAATCAGCTCATCCCGAAGCTCTTCATTCATCGGAAGCGGATGCAGGGAGAAAATTACTTTTAGCGCATAAGGCGTGCGTAACGATTCCGATAATGCAGAAAGAAGGCCTGACGTGGCGCTCTTGATGGAGAAATTATTTCGAGCGCAGATGAAGATGTCGTCGCTGGCATTATAAGGATTACGGCAATAAATGTTGGTGACGGAATCACGGCAATACATGACACCTCGGTAGACATATTGTGCGTCGGTGTAATTGATTTCGTCCGCAACATCGTAATAGAGGACGACATTGTAGTAATCTTTATCCGGATTCTCCTGGACTTCCATTACACATGGATAGATCCGTTTGTTAATAGCGAAATATTGATACATGTAATAGACATTGGACCGCTGGAAGAAGCTGCGTCCTTCGGATTTCTCAATCACCGGCTTGCCCGGCTTCTGGTAGTCAATGAGCTGGTTGACGGTAACGCCTAATGCATCCGCCAGTTCGAAGAGCATAGGGACACTCACTGTCAGACGGTTGTTCTCATATTTGGAAATGGTGGCAGTGCTTACATGAAGTTTGCGCGCCAGTGCATCCATTGTCATCTTCTGTCTGGTGCGGTACATTCGAATTCTCTGTGCGACATGTTCTGCAGGGGTATGCGTTGTGTTCGCTTCCATGATATCTCTCCTTTCGATTCCTCGTCATTCTTAGCAATATTATATAGGAAAATTTCCTAGACCGCGGTATAAAAATTTTACAATATAGAATGCATTTCCAAAATGGAAAATTATGGTTGACTAAATTATATATCAGGTATGAAAAAAAGGAAAGTTCAAGGAAATGGGGTCCGATTGTTGCGAAATTGGATAAATAATTTTGCAAAGTTGCCACAGAGGAAAATTTCGACGATTTGAATTAATTTCGAAACACGATAAAATTTTGACAAGATGTATCCTGAGTTGCGCATAAGGAATTAATAGAAAGACAATGAGGAACGCGGTAACGCGTAATTTGAAAGAGAGGACAGACATATGGAGACACGTGGTTATAAACAGAACCGTGCAGTCATCATGTTGGTTGCATTGGCGGGAATGAGTGTATATCTCTTGCCATACTTTCGTTATTATTACTATGATGCTTATCTTGCTTATTTCGGAATCAACGACCTGCAGATGGGAACACTGGGAAGTATCTACGGTGTTCTGGCAATCGTTGGATACTGTATCGGCGGATGGGTCGCAGATAGAGTATCCTTGAAGCTGGCAATTTCCGGATCGCTGGTTGTTACCGGACTGGGTGCATTCGTACTTCTTCTGAAGCCACCGTTTGCGATTCACGTTGGAATCTACGCACTGTGGGGCGTTACTTCCATCATGACATTCTGGAACCCATGTATGAA
>CAVGMK010000204.1:0-3438 GCA_963630135.1 Oscillospiraceae bacterium | reverse complement strand
CTTATTCGATTGCTTCTTCTCCTGCTTTCGCCGCATTCACTATTCTCCTGCTTCCTGATATTCTAAGGGATTCTCGCTCAGTAAAATTCTCTTATTTGAGTAGTTCCTCCACACACGCCTTGAAGTGATCTCCACGCTGCTCGTAATTGTCATACATATCCCAGCTTGCGCACGCCGGCGAGAGCAGTACCACGTCACCCTCCGACGCCAGTTCTGTCGACTTCACAACGCACTCTCTCATATTCTTCTCGTTGTAGATCTCCGTGAAACCGGCCTTGCGCGCGCAATCCTCAATCTGCTTCGCATCTCTTCCCAGCAGCACCAGCGCCTTGACACGGCCGGCCAGGTTCTCCGCCAGCTCCGTGAAATCCTGCGCCTTCCCGTCGCCGCCGGCAATCAGGATGATGTTCTCCTTGAGTGCCTTCAGCGCGATAATCGACGCGTCCACGTTGGTTCCCTTCGAATCGTTGTAGAACCGAACGCCGTCCACCAGGCCGCAATATTCGATGCGGTGCTCGACGCCCGGGAATTCCCGAATGGCGTCCGCAATCACGCTCGTCTCGATGCCGGCGCAGAAGGCAATCGCTGCCGCCGCCAGCGCGTTCTCTACGTTGTGGTCGCCGATAATCTTGAGGTCGCTCGTCGCACAGATTGGTCGAACGAGGCCCTCCTTATCGCGAATCACGATATCACCATCCGCTACGTATGCGCCCATCTTCAGCTCTTCCTTCCGGCTAAAAGGAAAAATCGTCGCCTTACAGGTTTCCGACAGCGCGTAGCAGGTCTTGTCGTCATAGTTAATTACCAGGTAATCATCTGCCGTCTGATTGCGGAAAACCGCCGCCTTCGCCTGACCATAGGCTTCCATGGTCTTATGACGGTTCAGATGATCCGGTGTCAGATTCAGGATGGCCGAAATTCTCGGACAGAACTCCTTGACAGTCTCCAGCTGGAAGCTGCTGGTCTCCGTAATCAGCCACTCCTCTTCATCCGCGGTCAGCGCCTTGGAGATTACCGCAACGCCGATATTGCCGACCACTTCATTCTGGAGACGGGCCTTGTCGAAAATCTCGCCAACCAAGGTGGTTGTTGTTGTCTTGCCGTTCGTTCCGGTGATGGCCACATACTTGCCCTGGCTCAGGCGGTATGCCAGCTCCAGCTCACCGATAACTTCGATGCCGGCAGCTCTCGCCTCTTCCAGGAAAGGCAGGCTCGGGGTGACACCCGGGCTGATGACCACCAGGTCGAAGATATCCATGTGCTCCGGATCTTCTCCGAAGAAATAAGGAATCTCTTCCTTCTCCAGGAAGGTGACGAATTTCGGATCAATCTTATTCATTGGGCTGGCATCCTGTGCATAGACCTCCGCGCCCAGCTGATGGAGTTCGTGAATAGCTGCCTTGCCGGATCTTCCCATGCCAACGACCAGAATCTTCTTGTCCTTCACTGCTTCTCTATTCATACTCTTCCTCCATTCTCTAGATAGTTGCAAAATAAGTGATAATTCCCAGTACTGTCGTAACCGCGCAGAACATGGCCACGACGTGATATTCTTTCATTCCGCCCAACTCGAAGTGATGGTGGAGCGGCGCCATGCGGAAGAACCGCTTGCCGCCGGTCTTGCGGAAATAGGTGACCTGAATGATAACCGACAGCGCCTCCAGGACGTAGATGAGTCCCGCCAGCGGGAGCAGGAATTCCTTGCCGGTCACCACTGCGATGCCGGAGAGAACGCCGCCTAGTGCCATGGAACCGGTGTCGCCCATGAAAATCTTTGCCGGATAATGGTTGAAAATCAGGAAGCCCACCAGTGCGCCGGCGGTGCTGAGTCCGCTCATCAGCAGAATGTCGTTGCCTTCTTTCCAGCCGATGATGGCGAAGGTGATACCCACGATAGCGGTCACACCGGAAGCCAGCCCGTCCAGGCCGTCGGTGAGATTCACCGCGTTAGACATTGCAATCTCCACGAACATGACGAAAGGCACGTACAGGATGCCGAAGCTGACGCTAACCTTCAGGAACGGGATGAAGAGCTCTTCCCGCTTCGTCAGGAGCATGTAGGCCGCCAGGCCAATGCTGAAGAGCGCCTGCAGGATGATCTTCTGCTTCGCGGTTAGTCCCAGATTCTCTTTCTTCGCAATCTTGTTGTAATCATCGATAAATCCAATGAGTCCGAACGCCAGCATGGTCAGCATGATGGCGATGGCATCGTAGGTGTTCTGCGGACTGCTGTAGGCTGCCGATGTAACATCTGCAGAGGCCTGCATACTGTAATTCCGCACGCCATAGATAATCAGTCCCACCGCGATGCCGACGAAAATCGCGAGACCGCCCATCGTCGGTGTACCCTGTTTCTTCAGGTGCGCCTGGGGGCCTTCCTCCCGGATGTACTGACCGAACTGCTTCCGGTGGAAGTAGGGAATCAGCGCATACGTCAGTATGGCGGTTACTGCCAGTGGCAGGATGAAATACAAGATGAAATCGAGAATTACCATGTAGAATAAATTCCTTTCTTGTTCGTCTGTTTCCTTCGACTGATTGATTCTGCTCATCAGTCTTATTTGACTTGCTTGTCTCTCTTGTCGCGCTTGTCTTGTTCGTCAGTCTCGCTTGTCGTCTTGCGAGGCTTGTAGTTCATTTCGCTTGTCTTGCGAAGCTTGTCCGGCTTGTCTATATTGCCGGCCTTGCTTATCCATTCTGATTATCCGTCTACTCGGTAATGGCCTGCACCAGCTTCTCCAGTGCCATGGAGCGGGAGGCCTTGACGTAGACCACGTCGCCTTCGCGAAGCATTGGCTTCAGCGCTTCGGCAGCTTCTTCGCGGGTACTATAGGAGAAAATCTTCATTGCACCGCATCCGCATGACATCGTGCCGGCGGCTTCGTTACCGTCCGACATCCCTATGGCATTCGCACACCCTGCGCTTGCTGCCTTCCCGTCGGCGCCCATATTTCCTGCGGCATCTGCGTTATCCTTGCAGCCACCCATCGCACCTTCCGCGATGGCCTTTCCGTTCTCGCCCACGGATATCAGCATATCCACGTTTGTACTCCGGGCATATTCGCCCACGCTCCGATGGAGTGCTTCGGAATTGTCACCCAGTTCGAACATGCTGCCCAGTACGGCAATCCGGCGACTAGCCGGGCTGTGGGAGAGCACGTCGAGGCCGGCTTTCATGGATTCCGGGCTCGCATTGTAAGTGTCGTTAATAACGGTGATGCCGTTTGCCTCTATCACATCCAGACGATTCGCATTCATCTCGACTTCAGACAGCGCCTTCACCGCATCTGTCAGGCCGATGCCGAACACATCGCCGATGGCGATGGCCAGCACGGCATTGCCCAGGTTGTGCGCGCCGATGACCGGCAGCCGTAACATCGCCGTCTCGCCGTGGTGCGTTACTTTGCACTGCACGCCCTGAATTCCGCGGTCTTCTAT
>CAVGMK010000203.1:0-3491 GCA_963630135.1 Oscillospiraceae bacterium | reverse complement strand
GTCTACAGCAGATGCCTTGATCTCGCCGAAGTCCTGCAGCTTCTCTTCGCCGCGCAGTACTCTCAGTGCGCCGCCTGCCAGGGCTTCCATCTCGTACTCGCCGGCCATGATTTCAACCGGAGCAATCCAATCAACCAGATCAACAATCTGGCCGGTCAGATACTTGGAGTAAGCGATTCCGCCGGTCAGGATGATGCGATCTACCTTGCCGGCAACCGGAACAGCCAGGGTGCCGATGTCCTTGGCGATGCGGTATGCCATAGCGTCATAGACAATCTTTGCATACTTGTCGCCGCCTTCAATCATCTTCTCAACTTCGATGGCATCGATAGTTCCCAGGTGTGCGGAGAGTCCGCCGCCGCCGTGGATCTTTCTCATGCAAGCCTTCTCGTCCAGTCCGGAACGGAAGCAGAGCTTCACCAGCTCCTTGCCGCTGCAGCCGCCGCCTCTTTCCGGTGTGAAGTTGCCTTCGTCGTCGTTGACGCAGTCAATGTTCACGCCCTTGTGATACAGGCGGATGGAGCTTCCGCCGCCCAGGTGTGCAACGATGAATGTGCAATCATCGAAGGACTTGCCCAGCTTCTCCTTCGCGCAACGGATAGCCATTGCACGGGTGTTCAGGGTGTGGCCAACGGTGAAACGCGGAATTTCCGGAATGCCGGTTACTCTGGCGATTGGCTGCATCTCGTCAGTACCGATGGCATCGTAGATGCATGCCGGAATACCATATTCCTTGTGAAGTTCATAAGCAATCATGCTGCCCAGCAGGGATGCGTGCTTTGCGGTGTCTTCCGGTCTGGTCAGGTAGTCAATCATCTCCTGATCGATGCCGATTGCGCCGTGCGGGCAAGCGATGATGTTGCCGCCTCTGGAGCATACAGCGGTCAGTGTGTCCAGACCGATGCCGTTATTTTTCAAAGATTCTCTAACCTTCTCGTTACGGAACGAGAACTGCTCCAGAATGTCAGTGAACTGTGCCATCTCCTCAGTGGAGTGACGGATGGTCTCCTTGAAGACTTCAGTCTCGTCATCGTAGACCGCAATCTTGCTGGATGTGGAGCCCAGATTCATTACGAGAATGCGCTCCTTCTTTGCTTCATTAGCCATTGGTAAATCTCCTTTCATTTTCCCCCGGTGGCCTTAACCTTACCTCATACCCCGGATTTGCTTAGAATAAATTATTTCTTGAAGTACTCTACCGCGGATTCGAACAGTTTCAAATCGAACTCGCCCGGTACATTGCGGTACAGGCCCTTGCCGATTCTCTCAGAGTGACCCATCTTCCCAAGGATGCGTCCATCCGGCGACAGGAGTCCTTCAATTGCCATAACGGAACCGTTCGGATTGTACTGAATGTCCATCGTCGGGTTTCCGTCAAGGTCGACGTATTGTGTGAGGATCTGACCGTTGCTAATCAGCACATCCAGATCGTCCTCATTGGCCACGAATTTGCCCTCGCCATGAGAAATCGGCACGGTGACAATCTCGCCAACGGCGGCTTTTCTCATCCAAGGAGACTTCGTGGAGCATACTTTGGTGCGCACCAGCTTCGACTGGTGGCGACCGATATCATTAAATGTCAGCGTCGGGCTGTCCGGCGTCTGCATGCCAATCTGGCCATAAGGCAGCAATCCCAGCTTAATCAATGCCTGGAAACCGTTGCAGATGCCAATCATCAGACCGTCCCTGTCGTTGAGCATCTTCATCACTTCCTCCTGTACGCCTTCGTTACGGAAGAAGGAGGTGATGAATTTGCCGGAGCCGTCCGGTTCATCCGCGCCGGAGAATCCGCCCGGCAGGAAGATGGCCTGCGACTTCTGAATGGCCTGCTGGAAATCCTCCACGGACTTCTTCAGCGTGTCGGCGGTCAAGTTGTTGATGACGAAGATTTCGGCCTCGCCACCGGCGTCCTCGACAGCCTTCGCGGAATCGTACTCGCAATTCGTGCCCGGGAATACAGGGATTAAGAAATGTGGTCTGACCACAGCCACTCTTGGCTCACTGTTATCGCGGGAACGATAGGATACCTCATATGGCAGATCCGTCTCGTTGTCACTGTGGAACGGATAGATGGATTCGAGCTTGGACTCGTAGATCTGGTTCATCTCTACCAGACGGATGTGGCCGTCCTCGCAGACGATGGTCTCGCGGTTCAGGGTCTTGCCCAGCACTTCCATGTCGTCGGTCACGGCAACGCCGCTCTTCAGCTCGACGATGAAGGATCCGTATTTGTAACCGAAGATGTCCTTCAGGTTGTAGCGGTGATCGAATTCGAAGCCGATGTTGTTGCCGATGCACATCTTATAGACAGCTTCCGCCATACCACCGTAACCCGGCGTGTAGCAGGCAGCGACAGCATCTTTCTCCATCAGGTCGTTCAGCTCTGCGAAGTTCTCCAGCAGGGATTCCGCAATCGGGAGTCCATCCGGGCCGATTTCCGGCTCAATCAGGATGACGTGATGGCCTCTCTCCTTGAACTCCGGCGAGATAACGCGGTTCAGCTTCTCGGTGGTAACCGCGAAGGAAATCAGCGTCGGTGGCACATGAATGTCTTCGAATGTACCGCTCATGGAGTCCTTGCCGCCGATGGCGCCAACGCCCAGCTCCATCTGCGCGCGGAATGCGCCCAGTACAGCGGACAGTGCGGTTCCCCAAGCCACGTCGTTGTCCCCCAGCTTCTCGAAGTATTCCTGGAGGCTCAGGTAGACATGCTCGTATTTGGCACCGGTTGCCAGCAGCTTGCAGATGCTCTCCACGATGGAGAGGTAAGCGCCGTGGTACGGGCTCTTCTCGGATACATATGGGTTGAAGCCGTATGCCATCATGGATACGGTGTTCACTTCGCTGTCGTGATGGAGCACCGGAATCTTGTGCACCATCGCCTGGATTGGTGTCTTCTGGTAGATACCGCCATACGGCATCAGGACAGAGCCTCTGCCGATGGTGGAGTCGAACCGCTCGGCCAGGCCACGCTTCGAGCAGACATTGAGGTCGTCTGCCAGCATTCTCATGCCTTCACTGAAGGATTCCGGAATCTGTTTATCGTAATTCTTCGCCGATTCGACGGTTGCTTCCGCCTGCTTCTCCGCACCGTTGGTATCCAGAAATTCGCGAGAAATCTCGACAATCTTCTGGTCCTTGAAGTACATCACCAGGGTCGGGTCTTCGGTGACCTCAGCGACCACGGTGGCTTCCAGGTTCTCGCCGGTTGCGAGCTCGGTGAATCTCTCGACATCCTCTGCAGCAACCACCACGGCCATACGCTCCTGAGATTCGCTGATAGCCAGCTCCGTGCCGTCCAGACCATCGTATTTCTTCGGTACATTGTCCAGCGTCACGGTGAGGCCGTCAGCCAGCTCGCCGATGGCTACGGAGACGCCGCCTGCGCCGAAATCATTGCAGCGCTTAATCAGGCGGGTGGCTTCCGGGTTCCGGAACAGGCGCTGAATCTTCCGCTCTTCCGGTGCATTACCCTTCTGCACCTCGGCACC